>JAZNHQ010000116.1:0-10429 GCA_045577035.1 Faecousia sp.
AGATTAAACGAACAACTTCAAAAAGTGTGTCATTGCGAACCAGTGACCGAGTCACTGGTGTGGCAATCTCCAATGTTCGTTTTTGCAAGGAAGTACAATAGAAGTAACTTTTGCTGCGGAGATTGCCACGCCAGTGTGCGCACTGGCTCGCAATGACAGAAGTTGAGTGTAGTACACACAACCAACAGAGCGATAAATAAGAATTTGCAAGAATTGATTGCAATCTTCTTACTTTTATAATAGTATTAAAAGAAAATGGGGGGTGGCGGCATGGTAGACTGCCATATGCATATGGTGCTGGACGGTGTTTGGTGGAAGGATGCCATTGGGCGGCATGCTCAGGAGGTACAAAAGGATTTCTGCAAAAAAACGCTGGAAACCTATCGCAGCCTGGGATTTACCTATTTGCGTGACGGCGGAGACCGCTGGGGTGTGGGTGCATATGCCCGTTCTCTTGCGCCCCAATACGGTATCACCTATCGTACACCCCTGTCACCGCTTAGCAAAGTCGGCCATTATGGGGGCTTCATCGGAAAACAGTATGCCACTCTGGATGAATACCGACAGCTGGTGGAGGAAAACCGGGCACAGGGTGCAGACTTTATTAAAATCATGATCTCCGGGCTTATGGATTTTGACCGGTTTGGCGTATTGTCCGAGCCCGGGCAGGATCCGGCGGAGATTGGTGAGCTGATCCATATTGCCCATGAAGAGGGCATGGCGGTCATGGCCCATGCCAATGGCGCCAGGACGGTGGAGACAGCAGTGGCTGCCGGTGTGGACTCGGTGGAGCATGGTGCCTATTTGGATATGGATGCACTGCAGACCATGGCAGATGTGGGAACGGTGTGGGTGCCGACCTTGAGTACCATCGGCAATCTTCTGGGCAAGGGCAGATTCGATGAGAATGCGGTGCGCAGGATCTTGGACAGTGCCCTGGAAAATGTGGCGGTGTTTTCTGCCATGGGCGGCCTTTTGGCACCGGGCACCGATGCCGGAGCCTGGGCAGTGCCCCACGGCAGTACCACAGAATTCCATTGGTTGCAGCAAGCAGGGGTCTCGGAAGCCCAATTGCAGCCCGGAATAGCCGCAATTGTAAAGAAATTTTAAATAAAGTGTGAATCGGCCGATCCCCTGGGGAAGAGGATCGGCCGCGTTGTTGGGCAATTTGCATTCACTGTAACGACGGGCGTGGTCATGTGTAGGTCGAATGTCTTTGCTCTGCGGACTCATATAGATATATTTACAGAAAATTTGAATTTGGTTGACGAAAGTGGTGCAAATATGGTAATATACTTTGGATAATAGGTTACTATGCGCTTAATTTATCCATTATTTGTTTCAGATAGGAGTATATTATGAACACAATGAAAAGAATTCTGTCTCTGGTTCTGGCCCTGGTACTGACTTTGTCCGTGCTGGCAGGCTGTAAGGATGAGGCAAAAGAAGACAAGGCACCGGAAGCTACCGGTGAAGCCAGCGGCATTGCCGGTACATATACCGTTAATGTCAAGAGCATTGGCGGCTCTGCCATGGAAGGTCTGGATGTGTATGTCTATGCAGACAGCACGCTGAAGGATCTGAAGCAGTTTGGCAAGACCAATGCAGAAGGCATTGTCACCTTCCAGCTGGACGGTACTACCCCCTATGCCGTTACCGTTTCCGGCGCTCCCAAGGGCTATGAGGTTGCGCAGAGCTATGCCTTCAACGGCACTGCTGCCAACATCACCCTGACCTCCTCTGTGATCAAGGGTGAAAGCATGTCCGGCGCACAGCTGAATCTGGGCGATATTGCCTATGATTTCTCTGTCACCACTCCCGACGGTACTACCGTGACTCTGTCCGAAGAGCTGCAGACCAAGGAAGTGGTCGTGCTGAATTTCTGGTACAGCGGCTGCTCTGCCTGTGAGTACGAGTTCCCCTACATGGAGGAAGCTTATCAGATGTATAAGGATAAGGTCAGCATCATTGCTGTTGACCCCATGTACGACAATAACTCCACCAAGGGATATCAGGAGTCCCGTGGTTTGACCTTCACCATGGCATCTGTCCAGAACACATGGACCTCTGCCTTCAATGTGAACGGCGCCAATGTGGACGGCTACCCCACCACTATTGTGATCGACCGCTATGGCCGTATCTGCATGATCGAGGAGGGCGCTCTGACTGCCCTGCGTTACTGGACCAGCATTTTCGATCACTTCACCGGTGACGACTACGAGCAGAAGCTGATTCTGACCGCGGATGATCTGCTGACCCGTATCAAGCCCAGCGAGACCATGCCCTCCTCCGAGGAGATCGGTGCGGTGATCAACTCCGGCGATATCCAGGTCGCCTATCGCGCTGACGAGGATGAGTATTCCTGGCCCTTCGTCATTACTGAGGTGGACGGCGTGCAGTGCATCAAGTCCTCCAACAAGGGCATTGATGATTCCTACGCTATTTTGTATGCGGATGTATATTTGGAAGCCGGTCAGGCTGTGGGTTTTGACTACATTACCTCCACCGAACTGGGCGGCGACTATCTGCATGTTATCGTCAACGATGAGCCCATCAACGCCATTTCCGGCTGGGATGAGACACCCACCTGGAAGACCTGCTACCCCTGGGTTGCAGATGTGGCCGGCACTTACGAGATCGCACTGTGCTATCTTAAGGACTCCAGCGACGAGCGCACCAATGGCGACGACACTGTATACATTAAAAATATGTATGTGACCACCGCTGACGCCATTGATACCCCCACCTATCTGCCCCGCAATGCTGCTACTTCCATTGACGGATTTGAGTATTCCTATGTGGATGCGGTTCTGAACAGCAAGGATGGCTACTACCATGTGGGCTCTGAGAACGGACCTCTGCTGCTGGCTGTGCTGATGGACTACACGGCATTCAACGAAGAAGAAACCCTGTGGGACATCTGCTTTGACGACGCTACCGGGGACTACTATGAGGAATATAAGGATATGGTGCAGTATTTCTCCCATGCCTCCAACTCCAAGATCAACGGCGTTTGCACTGTCACCGCAGAGCTGGCAGAGCAGCTGAAGAAGGTTGCCGATGTGGCAGGCTTTACCGATGACGAGAACGAGTGGCTGAAGATGTGCATGTACTATGCATCTTACGGCACCAATGGTGAGCAGCTGGAGGACCCCATCAAGGGTCTGAATACCTTCTGTGCTCTGACAGCAAAGGAAGGCAAGAATGTTGCTACCAATGTATTTATTTACGAGCTGGATAAGATTCTGATGCCCAGAGGCTATCTGGCAAAGTTCACTCCCTCCAAGTCCGGTGTGTATCGTATCACCTCCCGCAGCGAAACTGAGGTCGAGGGCTGGATCTTCAACGACAATAGGGAGAAAATCTACACCTATTGGCACAACGAGCGCAACTGGGAAGACGAGAAGAATGTTTCCATGCTCTACTACATGGAATCAGGCAAGAATTACTACATCAACATCGCTTTCTGGGATTACTACGGCAAGGGCACAGTCCCCTATGACATTACCTATCTGGGCAGCTCCTATAAGGTTCTGCAGCTGTGCTCTCCCGGCTTCTTCACCTATGATACTGATGCACAGGGCGAGGCGATGTACGATGTGATCGCCGGAGGCATCGATGTGGTGCTGGGCAGCGACGGTTACTACTATGAGGATCTGGGTGGCGGAAAGACCGGCTCCAAGATCTATGCGGACTTTGTGGGTCTGACCTCTGTGTTCGATGCTCCCATTGTGACCGTAGGCGATGTGCTGGGTCTGGTGGATAAGGGCGCATTTGATTTCAGTAAGACCGAGGACGACAACTGGGTTCTGGCTTGCCTGGCACAGCACGATGGTGATGTGGAAGCAACCGACAAGTACCTGCGTGAGTACTGGGGCGAGGAATATGACCAGTATGCTGAGTCCTACCATCTGGAGGATGTCTACGACGGCATCTACCATGGCATCGGCGGCGATGTGTCCGAGGAAGTCCGTGCTTACTTCAAGAAGGCCGGTACCTCCGGTGAACTGAAGGGTCTGGTGGCTGTGGACGAAAGACTGGCTGAGATCCTGCAGATGCTCATGGATAAGTTCACCTTTGACGGTGTTGAGAACTCCTGGATCAAGGTTTGCTACTACTACAACACTTTGAACGCACAGAATCCCTCGTGATGATTAAAGAGGTATAAAAATGAAAATGAAGAATATTTTGGCACTGATCATGGCCCTGGCTGTCTGTTTTAGTCTGGCAGCCTGCGGCGGTGACAGCAAGGAAAGCAATTCCAAGGAAGCGAATTATAAGATCTCCGTAGTGGACGCTCAGGGCACACCTGTGCCCTCCGGCGTGATCGTTCGTATTCTGCAAAATGGCGAGCAGGTGGAGATGCAGGTGGCCAATGACCAGGGCGTGGCAGAAAAGACCCTGGCCAAGGGCGACTACACCGTAGAGCTGAAGTTCACGGACGCCAACGCTGCTTACTATTACGACACCGAGGGTCTGACCCTGTCTGCCGATAAGACCGAGCTGCAGATCATGCTCTACATCACCGTTTCCGGTGAGGGTCATAACCTGTTTGCACCTCTGATCGGCGGTGAGGACAGCGCAGATACCACTGCCTACGATGTGAGCGTTGGCAGCACCTATCTGACTCTCACCGTGGATGCTCGTAACTACTATGTTTTCACTCCCACCCAGTCCGGCACCTATACCTTCGCCGTGACTGAGGGCGAGGGCACACTGGGCTACTATGGCGCACCTCACTTCGTGCAGAAGCAGACCGCCATTGACCCTGTTGACGGCGTGATCACCATTTCCATCTCTCCCTCCATGATCGGCGAGAGCGGTGCTACCAGCAGCTATGTATTTGGCGTGGATGCGAAGACCGAAACTGCCGTCTTCACCATCACCCGTACCGGTGACCATCAGAAAACCATTGAGGAAGAGCCCTGGACTGAGTATGTGACCAGCCACACTCCTACCGCCTTTACCTTTGAGCCCACTGCAGGCAAGACTCTGACCTATGTGGATATCTATAAGGGCACTGCTGAGGATTATCCTGTGGTACTGGGCAGCGACGGCTTCTATCACATGGGCGCAGAGGATGGCCCCCTGGTTTATATCAACCTGGGCAAGGAAGCTCCCAATGTGTCCTTCTACATTATGATTAACGGTGACGGCCTGGGTGGCGGTGCTCCTGTAAGAAAGTATTTCTACAACGATGACGGCGAGTTCGTCAAGAAGGAAGAATATACCCAGATCCTGCTGGACTACATGGCTTGCATGGATGAGAAGACCGGTCTGTACCCCCTGACCGCTGACCTGGTTTACATTATTGAAAGCCGCTCCGGTTGGTGGACTGCTGACCATCCAGACTACATCTTCGACGGCTGCAACCCTGAGATCGGCTGGCTGTTCGCTTGCTGTTATGAGAAGTAAAGAGAAGTAGCCGCTGACCGATATGTAAATCCCCTGAATAGGAGGGAAAACTATGAAGAAAAGAATTTTGTGCCTGCTGCTGTGTCTGGCATTGCTGTTTAGCCTGGCGGCTTGCGGCGGAAAGTCCAAAAAGACATCAGAAACCACAGGCGACAAGGCTGTACATACGGTGCGTATTGTGAATCAGTCCGATGCGCCCCTGGCCAATGTGGGCGTGTACATCTATGAGGACAGCACCAAGGCAGAGCTGGTGTGGTACGATACCACCAACGAAGCCGGTGAAATGACCTTTGAGGATGTTCAGAAGGATACCTATGTGGCCGTACTGGCTGAGGTTCCCGTGGGCTACGGTGTGGAGGAGTATTATCCTCTGACCGGCCTGACCACCGAGATCCGTCTGTCTGCCGGCACCATGACCGGCGAAGAGGATATCACCTACAAGCTGGGTGATATGGTGATGGATTTCACCGTCACCGATACCGACGGCAACACCTGGTCTCTGCTGGAACTGCTGCAGAGCAAGGATGCGGTCGTGCTGAATTTCTATTACAACGGCTGCGTACCCTGCCAGATGGAGTTCCCCCATCTGCAGGAAGCCTATCTGGAATACAGCGAAAATATTGCTGTGATCGCCATGAATCCCATGGATGATGAAGCTGCTGTGGCACAGTTTAAGCAGGAAAACGGCTTGACCTTCCCCATGGTTGCCTGCAATCCCAACTGGGAAAAGATCATGAATGTGACCGCATACCCCACCACTGTGGTGATCGACCGCTTCGGCAACATTGTTCTGAAGCACACCGGCAGTGTGGACAGCGCACAGACCTTCAAGGATGTGTTCGCGGCTGTTTCCGGCGAGGATTACGAGCAGAAGATCTATCAAGGCATTTCCGAGGTGCCCACTACCGCGGTAGAAGGCTCCAAGGATAATCCTGTTCTGATGGGTCCCACTGCCAAGTTTGAGCTGACCATCGAAGGCGGTAAGGAGCACTATATTGAGTTCCTGCGTCTGAATAATCTGACCCTGCGTGTTGCCGATCCGGATGTTTATGTGATCTACGACGGCAAGACCTACACCCCCAAAAACGGTGTGGTATCCCTGCTGGTGGATTGCCCGGATATGAATACGCCCATGCTGATCGGCTTTGGCAACAGCTCTGATGAGACCAAGACCTTTACGGTTACCATGTCCTCTCAGCCCGGCTCTATGGATAATCCCTATAAGCTGGTGGAGGGTGATAACCAGGTCAAGATCAGCGCCGGTAATGACCAGGGCGTGTACTACATCTGGACCGCCAAGGAAAACGGCAGTTTGCAGGCTTGGTGTACCAGTGCCACCGCCGGTGTGGAGTATGACTGCGTTCTGTACAATCTGACCTCCTATGCCCAGCGCAGTCTGAGAGGCGAAGGCCAATCCGGTGAACTGGGACGCCAGTATGTGGAAGTTCTGGTCAACAAGGGTGACAGAGTGCAGATGATCGCTGTTGTTCTGCCCGATGAGAGCTGGAATTATCCCGCCGGCAATTTTACCTACATGGTAGAATTTGTACCCGGCCCCGGCCGTGACAAGGATAAGGTGGAGAAGACTACCTATACCGTCACCGTGACCGATGACAAGGAGCAGCCTCTGGCCAATGTGAACTTTCACACTGTGGCAGATGATAAGGCCACTACCTTTGCTACCAACGCAGAAGGCATTGCCAAGGTTGAGCTGCCCACCGGCGAATATAAGGTCACTATGATCATTCCTGAGGGCTATACCTCCGAGATCACAGAATTTACGCTGACCAAGGAAGCACCGGAGTATTCTCTGGTACTGACCGAAAAGGTCATTGTTATGGTGGATTATACGGTGATCGTCACCGATACCAACGGTGATCCTGTGGCAGATGCCACTGTGATCATTGGGGATAAGTTTGCGGTTACGGATGCGGACGGCAAGGCGCTGTTTAACCTGGAGCAGGGCGAGTACACTGCTTCGGTCATGCCTCCCGAGGGTCAGGACTTTGTAGCACCCCAGGAGGGCTTTACCTTCCCCGAGGGCGAAAGTACCCTGACCGTGGAGCTGGCGTATGTACCCGGCACCGTGAATAACCCCATTGACCTGACCGAAGACCTGCTGTATCAGGACGATTTCCAGGCTACCGTGACAGTTCCTGCCGGTACTACCGCCTATTACTGCGCTTACCGTGTGGACGGCATGCTCATGTCCATCAACGGCGGTGAGAATGTGACTTGTACCACTGCCGATATGTTTACGCCTTATGTATGGACTATTACCAACGATGGCGAAGCACAGCAGGATTACACGATCACACTGGGTTACCCCTTGGGTCATTACATGAACCCTGAGATTCTGGAGAATCTGGGTCAGCTGGAAACCAATCTGGCCGAGGGTAACGAGGATGGCTATTACTATAGCTGGAGCGCACAGGAAGAAGGCGTTGTGACCTTCTATGTGGCTTCCGTGACGGAAGGTGTAGAGGCGGATATTGCGCTGACCAACACCACCAATTCCGTGAAGAATATTCTGTCCGAGGACGGACAGGGCGGGTTGGTGACCCTGAATGTGACCACCGGTGATGTGGTCAGTATTCAGATCATTGCCGGAGAAGCGAAGGCTGCGCAGATCGTTTCCGTGGGCAGCTTTACCGCCCAGGAGAATACCGAGGATGCCAAGATCACCTATTCTGTCACCGTGAAGGATGACCAGGGCAACGCCATGTCCGGTGTTGCTGTGACCATTGGCAATTCTGCGCTGACCACCGATGCCGGCGGCATGGCCTTCGTGCAGCTGGTGGAGGGCAGTTACAATGCAGTGGTTACCGTTCCCGAGGGCTACAAGGCCGATGCTGCACAGTTCTCTTTGAGCGTGGATGTACCTCATGCCAATGTGGTGCTGACCAAGCTGCAGGAGATTGATTACAAGGTCAATGTGCAGCTGGATGGCGCAGCCTATACAGGCTCCGTGCAGGTACAGATCCTGCAGGGTACAACGGTTGCTTATGAGGAAACCACTACCTCCGGTAGTGTTACCGCAAAGCTGCTTGAGGGCAATTACACCGTCAAGCTGACTCTGGATGATGCCACACTGGCCTATGATGCAGCGGCTGCTGTGTTGTCTGCCTCCGCACCGGAGCTGACTCTGACACTGGAGAAGCTGACCACCTATACCGATTATACCGTCACCGTTACGGACATGAACGGCAAGGCACAGTCCGGTATTCTGGTGCAGATTCTGAAGGGCACCCAGGTGGTGGCAACCGGCACCACCGATGCAAACGGCAAGGTTGCCAAGAATCTGGAGACCGGCGAGTACAATGTACGCCTGACCTTCAGCGACACGTCCTATTACTACAACCAGAGCACCGCGGTGTTGACCGGCGTGGCTCCCAATTTAACCATCCGTCTGGCATCTGAGGTGGATCCCGACAGTGTATATTCTCACTGGTACATCAATGACAACAACATGTATGTGCTTTCTGAGGGCAGCTACCATATTCAGGTCAGCTCCAGCAAGCCCTATTTCACCACCAGCGGCGGCTATAATGACTGCCTATTCATGTTTGAGCCTGCCCGTACCGGTACTTTCCGTGTCAGTATTGACCAGCCCGGTGTGGAGCTGAGAAGCTACGGCTCCAGCCCCTACTACCTCTATGTGGCAGACCATGCCTCCAACTATGAGGACAATGCCCTGCCCTTTGAGGTCAAGCAGCAGAACCAGGTGGGCAATGTGGTGCTGTTCCTGGGTGTTGAGGTGGTGGACGGCATCACCGATCTGTGCATCACCATTACCCGTGTAGGTGAGCCCGGCTTCGATATTTCCGCACAGCCCTGGTCTACGGACTGGATGAGCGGTTACGAGCCTGTTGTGCAGACTGTGACTGTTCCCTCCGGACAGAAGATCACCTATGTGGACATTAAGGCCGCTACAGATGCCTACACCATCGTATATAATGAGGCCGATGGCTTCTATCATGTGGGCAGCGCAAACGGTCCTTTGCTGTATTTGAATCTGGGTACGGTGACGACCCATAATATCTCATTCAACATCATTATTAACGGTGATGGATTGGGCGGCGGCAGTCCCGTCAGAAGATATTTCTATGATGAAAACGGCACCTTTATCAAGAAAGAGGACTACACGGAAACACTGCTGAAATATATTGCTTGTGCCGATTCCAAGTACGGTCTGTATCCTGTTACTCAGGATCTGGCATACATCCTGCAGAACGCAAAACCCGGCTGGTGGGACAGCACACATCCCGACTATATCCTGGATGGCTGTAACCCCGACCTTGGCTGGCTGTTTGCCTGCTGCTATATTCAGTAACCCTGCAGGGCGGGATTTCCGCCCACAGGATAATTTAGGAGGAAAAACCAATGAAAAAGATTCTTGCACTGATTCTGTGCCTGAGCCTGGCTATGTGCCTGGTGGCTTGCGGCGGCGATGACACCAAGGAGACTACTCCCGAGACTACTCCCTCTACCGAGCCTTCCCAGGAGCCCTCGGAAAACATCGAAGCAGCTGTCTACAAGGTTACCGTAGTGGACGAGAGCGGCAATCCCTTTGCCGGTATCGTGGTGCAGCTGTGTAATGACACCGGCTGCAACCCCTGCGTGACCGACGAGAACGGCACTGCTACCTATGTTGTGGCTGAGTATCGCGACGATTACCACGCCAATGTGACCGTGCTGCCCGAGGGCTATGACTATGCTTCCGGCCAGGTCGAGCATTACTTTGAAGATGGCGCTACCGAGCTGACCATCACTCTGAAGGCAATCGCCTAATTTGAAACAAAAACCGCGGGACTGTAGTCCCGCGGTTTTGCAGAGTGTCAAAAAAGCCGCCAAACGCCAAAACAGAACAAATAAATAGAAAGTTGCGTACAAAGCCTTCTCCTTGAGGAGAAGGTGGCAAAAATCTCTGATTTTTGACGGATGAGGTGGAAAAAGCCTTGCTACGCAAGGTGTTTTGGCTTACTGCGCAACTCGCCCTCTACCGTACCACCTG
>JAZNHQ010000117.1:0-2145 GCA_045577035.1 Faecousia sp.
AACCACATTCTCCTTGGCGATGAAACCGGTAACAGCACCGGCAGCCAGCTGCCAGGCGGCGATACCCACAACAGGAACCAGGCAGACAGCGATGGGGTTGGCGACGGTGGCCAGGATGGAGGTGTTCTCCATGCCCTCTTCTACCAGCTGGAAGCTCCAGTTGAAGGACTGCATAATGAAAACAATGGCGTTGCAGACCAGAATAATGGTACCGGCCTTGACGATGTAGGCCCAGCCACGGCTGCACATATCCAGGAACGCTCTCTTCAGAGAAGGCGCCTTATACTCGGGCAGCTCAATGATGAAGAAGGACTTGCGGTTTTTGTGGCCGGCAATCTTGTTAACCAACAGAGCACCCAGCAGGATGAGCAGGATGCCCACAAAGTACATCAGAGTGCCCACCCAGGAGGCGTCCTCGAAGAAAGCTCCGGCAAACAGCGCGATCACAGGCAGCTTTGCGCCGCAGGGCATAAAGGGAGTCAGCATTGCGGTGGCATTGCGCTCCCGCTCGTTGCGGATGGTACGGGCAGCCATAACGCCGGGGATGGCACAGCCGGTGCCCACGATGAAGGGAATCACGGACTTACCGGACAGACCTACCTTCTTGAAGATGGGATCCAGAACCACGGTGGCACGGGCCATGTAGCCGCAATCCTCCAGCAGGGAGATCATGAAGTACATGACCATAACCAGAGGCAGGAAGCCCACCACCGCACTGACACCGCCGATGATGCCCTCGGTCAGCAGGGCGGTCAAAAATGCGTTGGCATCGGATTTGACCAGCAGCTCAGTGACCCAGTCCTTGAAGCTGTCGATCCAGCCGGTCATCCAATCGGCGATCCAGGGGCCTACCCAGGCCTGGGAGATCTGGAACACCAGGAACATGACGCCTGCAAAGATCACCAAGCCGCCCAGGGGATTGGTCAGCACTGCGTCGATCTTGTCCTGGTAGTTTCTGTCCTTGGTCAGCACCTTGCGCTTTTCTACCTTGGCAACGATCTTGTTGACAAAGGCAAAACGCTTGCGGTCCGCAGCCTCCACGGCCTTCTTGTCGGTCAGATCCACATCACCCTGGTCGTAGGGGGCATTTTGACCCTTGCCAACCTGGGCAATGGCAGCCTTTACCAGCTCCTGCAGACCCTCGCCGGTGGTCGAGGTGGTGTCCACCACAGGACAGCCCAGCTTCTCAGACAGGGCCTTACTGTCGATCTCGGTCTGCTTCTTCTCGTTGATGTCGGCCTTGTTCAGAGCCACCACCACGGGCACGCCCAGCTCCAGCAGCTGGGTGGTGAAGAACAGACTGCGGCTCAGGTTGGTGGCGTCCACGATGTTGATGATAGCATCGGGACGCTCATTTTTCACATAGCTGCTGGTGATGCTCTCTTCGGAGGTAAAGGGGGACATGGAATAAGCACCGGGCAGATCCACGGCGATCAGCTCCATGCCGCCGGCATAGGCCTTCTTAATGGGAGCTTCTTTCTTGTCAACGGTAACGCCCGCCCAGTTGCCCACCTTTTCGTTTCTGCCGGTCAGGGCATTGTACATGGTGGTCTTGCCGCTGTTGGGATTACCCGCAAACGCAATTCTCATTTTCATTCCTCGCTTTCTATAGCTAGTTAGCAGCCGCTAACCAATATACTTTACTGTGGCCCTGCCCCGTAGGACAGGGTCGCAGAATAAAGATAATTTAAATCAGAATGGCCTCTGCCAACTGATCGTCAATATTGTACCGGCCATCCTTAATGGACACAGTACTGCTGTGCTTCCGACGGGAGACCACAGTAATGGGCTCACCGCTGTAGCAGCCCAGGGAGAACAGAAAAGCATCCAGCTCTTCATCATCGGTTTCGATACCCTGGATGATATATTCTTTTCCTACTTCCGCAGACAGTAAATTCATATGTATCACCCGGTCAAATATTCCAAAAAATCGAATTAGCCTAGGCTAACTGACTTTTTTAAGCTTAGCAATTAGCCTTTGCTAACTGCTAAGTTATAATATACCCTCTCCCCCGATTTGTCAATACTTTTTTGGAAAAATTTATAAATTCCTATTTATCGCACACCCTTGTAGGGGCCGATGCCCACATCGGCCCACGGACAACCTCCGTGTTTTATGGGCAAGTCGGATCGTAGCCATGTCGT
>JAZNHQ010000118.1:0-15308 GCA_045577035.1 Faecousia sp.
GCTTGGCCTCCGACTTGGCAAGGATGTGATCTGTATCTATGTGGCCATCGGACAGAAGCGTTCCACCGTGGCACAGATCGTGAATAATCTGACCGTGGGCGGTGCCATGGATTATACCATCGTGGTTTCCGCCACCGCATCCGAGCTGGCACCCATGCAGTACATTGCCCCCTATTCCGGCTGTACCATGGGCGAGCATTTCATGCACCAGGGCAAGGATGTGCTGGTGATCTACGATGACTTAAGTAAGCATGCAGTGGCATACCGTGCCATTTCTCTGCTCATTCGCCGTCCTCCCGGACGAGAGGCCTATCCCGGCGATGTATTCTACCTGCACTCCCGGCTGTTGGAGCGTGCTGCCCATCTGTCTGCAGCCCATGGCGGCGGCAGTTTGACGGCGCTGCCCATTATTGAGACCCAGGCCGGTGATGTGTCGGCATACATTCCCACCAATGTGATCTCCATCACCGATGGACAGATCTTCCTGGAAAGCGAGCTGTTCAACGCAGGTATCATGCCTGCGGTAAACCCCGGCATTTCCGTGTCCCGTGTAGGTGGCAATGCACAGATCAAGGCCATGAAGAAGGTGGCAGGCTCTTTGAAGCTGCTGTACTCCCAGTACCGGGAGCTGCAAAGCTTTGCCCAGTTTGGCTCTGACCTGGATGCGGATACCAAGGCAAGACTGGCCCAGGGCGCACGGATCGTGGAGGTCCTGAAGCAGAAGAACAATGCCCCTGTGGAGGTGGCAGACCAGGTCTGTATCCTCTATGCGGTGGTGAACGGTTATCTGAAGGATATTCCTGTGGAGCGGATTCCGGAATTTGAGCTGCGCCTGCGTGAGTTTATGGCCAACAGCCGCTATAATACGGTTTTGGAGACCATTCGCAGCACCGGCAAGCTGGAAAGCGACATAGAGAATGAACTGAAAAATGCGCTGGAGGAACTTCTTTCTCAGTTCCGTCCCCAGCTGTAAGAGTGGAGGCGTACCATGGCTGGTGTTTCCTCCAAGGAAATTAAAAATCGCATCCGAAGCATGGAATCCACCAAGCAGATCACCAAAGCCATGGAAATGGTGGCTGCATCCAAGCTTCGCAAGGCCCAGAGCCAGGTGCAGCGGTCTCGTCCTTATTTTGAGATCCTGTACGCCACCATCAATGATATCGTAGCATCCAACCGGGAGTTTTCCTCACCTTATCTGATCGAACGCCCGGTGAAAAAGCGTTGCTTCGTGGTCATTGCCGGCGACAGAGGCCTGGCAGGCGGCTATAACAGCAATGTGTTCAAAATGGTTATGAACCGGATCGAAGCGGGGGATGTGGTGGTTCCCATTGGCAAAAAGGCACTGGATTTCTTCCGCGCAAGAGGCGCCCAGTGCTTAACGGTGAACTACGCCGAGGCGGAAAAGGTGTCCATTGGCGACTGCTTTACCCTGGCAAAGACCCTGTGCAAGCAATTTTTGGCAGGGGACTTCGATGAGGTGAGTGTTGCCTATACGGATTTTGTGTCCGTGCTGTCCCAGGTGCCCAACACCCGGCATCTGCTGCCCCTGGTGGCGGAAGCTTCCGCAACCGGCAGTGAGATCCTCTACGAGCCGGATTGTGAGAGTGTATTTGCGGCCATTGTGCCGGAATACCTGGGCGGCGTCCTCTACGGTGCTTTGTGCGAAAGCCGTGCCTCCGAGCAGGCTGCACGCCGTGGTGCCATGGACTCTGCCACACAGAATGCCCAGGAGATGATCGCAGATCTGAGCCTGCAATACAACCGGGCAAGACAGGCGGCCATCACCCAGGAGATCACGGAGATCGTTGCCGGTTCTGAACAGTAATATTTGTCATTCTGAGTCGCCATAGGCGGCGAAGAATCCCCTGGTTAGGGGTATCATCCAACAAGGAGTTGAATCCCATGTCTATGCATAAAGGAACGGTGATCCAGGTTGTGGGCCCAGTTCTGGATATACGCTTTTCTGAGGAGCATTTGCCTCAGCTGCTCAACGCCATAGAAGTGCCTAACGGTGATCAGACCATCGTGGCAGAGGTTGCCCAGCACATTGGTGACAATGTGGTGCGTTGCATCGCCATGAGCTCCACCGACGGTCTGCAGCGTGGCGTGGAAGCCACTGATACCGGTGCGCCTATTTCTGTGCCTGTGGGCGAAAATTGCCTGGGCAGAGTGTTTAACCTGCTGGGTCAGCCCATTGACGAGGCAGGGGAGGTCACCACCCAGGAAAAATGGCCCATCCACAGACCTGCCCCTTCCTACGAGGAGCAGGAATCCACCACGGAGATATTGGAGACCGGCATCAAGGTCGTTGACCTGATCTGCCCCTATGCCAAGGGCGGTAAGATCGGCCTGTTCGGCGGTGCCGGTGTTGGTAAGACCGTGCTGATCATGGAGCTGATCAACAATGTGGCCAAGGCACAGGGCGGTATTTCCGTCTTTACGGGCGTTGGCGAGCGTACCCGTGAGGGTAACGACCTGTACCGGGAAATGACCGAATCCGGTGTTATCAAAAAGACCGCCATGGTCTACGGTCAGATGAACGAGCCTCCCGGAGCAAGAATGCGTGTGGGCCTGTCCGGCCTGACCATGGCAGAGTATTTCCGGGATGTAAAGCACCAGGATGTGCTGCTGTTTATCGACAATATTTTCCGTTTCACCCAGGCGGGCTCTGAGGTTTCCGCATTACTTGGCCGCATGCCCTCTGCGGTGGGTTATCAGCCTACCCTGGCAACGGAAATGGGTGCCCTGCAGGAGCGCATTACCTCCACCAAGAACGGCTCTATTACCTCCGTCCAGGCGGGTTATGTGCCTGCGGACGATTTGACCGACCCGGCACCTGCTACTACCTTTGCCCACCTGGATGCAACTACGGTTTTGGATCGTGGCATTGCCTCCCTGGGTATCTATCCTGCGGTGGATCCTCTGGATTCTACCTCCCGGATCCTGACTCCCCAGGTGGTGGGACATGAGCATTACGAAACCGCCCGTGCGGTGCAGAGAATTCTGCAGCGGTATAAGGAATTGCAGGACATTATCGCTATTATGGGTATGGACGAGCTGTCCGAGGAGGACAAGCTGACCGTCAGCCGTGCCCGCAAGGTGCAGCGCTTCCTGTCCCAGCCCTTTGAGGTGGCAGAGCAGTTTACCGGCTACCAGGGCAAGTATGTGCCGCTGAAAGAAACCGTCCGCGGCTTCAAGGAGATCATCGAAGGCAAGCACGATCAGATCCCGGAATCCTACTTCCTGTACACCGGCTCCATTGACGAGGTCGTGGAAAAGTGGAAGGGTGAAAGCAAATGAGAAGCTTTCCTTTGAAGATCGTCACACCGGACGGACTGACCTTTGACGGACAGGCCAATGAGCTGATCGTTCGCACTACCTCCGGTGACCTGGGTATTTTAGCAGGGCATTTAAGCTGTGTTGCGCCCTTGGGTATGGGTCAGGCCACCGTTTGGCTGGAGGAGGGCAAGCGTTATGCCGCCTGTATCGGTGGTATGGTGTCCGTGGTAAATGGGGCGGTGACCCTGGTTCCCACTACCTTTGAGTGGGCAGAGGACATCGACACCCAGCGAGCCGCCAATTCCCGCCAGCGGGCAGAAGCGATCCTGCAGGATAAAACATCCTCGGATACGGATATTCGCCTGGCAGAAGCCCGCTTAAAGCGTGCCTTGATCCGTACCAGCGTTGCCCAACATAATAAACGCTAACAAAAAGGGTTGCCCGATGTGGCAACCCTTTTTACGCACAAAATTCTATTTATAGCTCTGTTGTTTCGATGCGTAAAGGCTTCCCCCTGGGGGGAAGCTGTCAAAAATCTATTTGATTTTTGACTGATGAGGGATATGCAATGTCAGACAACGCCCCACGGTACAGGTCCTGTAACGAACGCCCCTCATCCGTCACCAGTGTGCGCACTGGTGCCACCTTCCCCCGAGGTGGAAGGCTTTCTCTGCGCCTAACCTACTGCTCAGCACGACAAATTGAAATTTACATCTAACAACAAAAATTGGGGGTGCCTCAGTGAGGCACCCCCTTGCTTGAACTTATTTTGTGAATGTACAACCGGCGGCGAACTGGAAGTCAGAATTTCCGCTGCTTGTGTGGACATAATGGGTGACGGTGCCGGTAACGGTGATCACATCACCTACTGCCAGTGCGTCTGCACCATCGCCTTCCATGCGATAGCACTTGATGGGCTTGTCCTCTGCGCCTGCAATGGTGATGATCACGGTGATATTGCCGTAGGTTTCACTATACTCGGTGTAAATGCTGGTGATCGTGCCCTTCAGGGTCACATTCTCCATGGTTGCGCTTGCTTCCAGAGCGTAGATAGCATTAACGGTTTCGATGGCTGCTTCATCAATTGCCAGCAGATTGGCAACATTCCAAGTCTGTGCAACTTCATGAGCCAGGATCAGATCTCTTGCTGCGACCAACTGCTCAGTGCTGTAATCGGTGTAATTGTCGTTGACATACTCGATGGCTTCACGCATGGTGGTCTGCTCTGTAGCAGACTCAGCAAGCACATTGCCCTGTGCATCCACGATGGTTGCCTTGGCATAGATGGAGGCCTCGCCGCCGTTGCGTGCCAGGATATTGATCAGACGCAGGGTGGTGGTGGCCTTGGTAACAACAGCGTTTTCGGTCAGCCACAGGCTGATCTCCACATGGGCGCCCTCGGGCAGATTTTTCGCTGCTGCTTTATAGCCCAACGCATCCTTATGGGGAACCAGGGAAATGTGCGTCAGTTCCACGCTGGGTTCTGTAGAGAACACGGTGGTGTAATAGGTGGTTGTGGTGGCGCCTTCGGATTTTACATACAGAGCAACAGGCTTCTGATTGGTGTATGTAGAGGACTTGAAGAAACGGAAGCGGGTCTGTCCACTGGTAGCGTTAAAGCGCAGATATGCGCCACCGGAGCCAATAATACTTGCATTGCCGTCACTGTCCAGGGCAATGGTGTTGACCAGGGCGGAAGTGCCGGTGTTCATACCGTTGGAATCTGCGCTACGACCAATATAGTTGCCGCTGACAGACTGGATAGAGTAGCCGCTGCCGGAGACCGCAATGGTAAACTTATAGGGATCGCCTGCGGCTGCAGAGATCGTGTTATTTGTGATGGTAACAGTCCGATAGTTGCTGACTGCATCCAAGCTAGTCAAGCTGCCATCAAAGATGTAACCGGCGTCCTCATAGACGATCAGGTATTCGCCGGACCAGTCGGTGGGGGCAGAGGTGACTTTTTCATAGTTGCCGGAACCGCCGCCAGCCACAGTTTCTTCTCTGGTGTAAACTGCGTACAAAGTGGTGTTGGCGGTGGGCACATAGTTCCCTGTCAGAATGGTGGGAGCGGTGGTGGTCTCCTGCACGGTGACCTCTGACCAACCGGCGAAGGTGTAGCCCTCGGGTGCGCCGGCGGTGGGCAGGGTGATACCGGAGCTGTTGCCGGTCAGAGAACCCACGGCGGTCACGCCGGCAGGAACGCTGAAGGAAACGGTGTAGCTTACGCCCAGAGCGGGAGTGTAATCAGCAACATAGCTGTTGCCGCAAGTGGCGCAGGTGTAGGTGGTGTAGCCCTGCTCGGTCTCGGTGGGAGCAGTAACCACAGCGTTGTAGCTGTGACCGGTAGCGGCAACGGTCTGGGTTTGAGTCTCACCGCAGGCAGCACAGGTGCTGGCCTGCTCACCGGCAGTCTCGCAGCCGGGGACAGTGGTCACAGTCCAGTCGCTCCAGCTGTGACCCAAAGCATCCACGACCTCATGGCCGCTGATATAGGTTTCACAGTCGTTACAGTATACACCGGCGGTGGTGCCGGCTGCGGTACAGGTAGCAGCCACAGCAGCCACATCAGTGGTGTTGGTGTGCTCGCACTGGGTAACATTGGTGGTGTAATAAGTAGTGCCGCCCTCGCTCTTTACATACAGAGCAACAGGCTTTTGGCTGGAGTAAGAGGTGGACTTGTAGTAGCGGAAACGGGTCTGTCCGCTGGTAGCATTAAACCGCAGATATGCGCCACCGGAGCCAATAATATTAGCATTACCGTCGCTGTCCAGGGAAAGGGTATTGGTATATACTGTGCTTGTAGATTCATCCAAATCGTTAGAGTCAGCTGTTCTGCCAATATAATTGCCGCTGACAGACTGGATAGAGTAGCCGCTGCCGGAGACAGCAATGGTAAACTTATAGGGATCGCCTGCGGCTGCAGAAATGGTGTTATCGGTGATGGTGACAGTCTGGTAGTTGCTGACAGCGTCCAGAGTAGTCAGACTGCCGTCAAAGATGTAACCGCCGTCCTCATAAACGATCAGGTATTCACCAGACCAGTCGGCAGGAGCGGTGGTGACCTTCTCATAATCGCCGCTGCCGGTGCCGCCCTCGGAGTAGGTGTACACAGCGTACAGGGTGATGTTTGCAGTGGCGGTGTAGCTGCCCGTCAGGACAGTGGGCTTGTCGGTGGTAGTATCCACGGTTGTGGTGCTCCAACCGGCAAATTCGTAACCCTCGGGAGCATCAGCGGTGGGCAGGGTAATACCGGTGTCGCCGGATTGCATGGCTTCCACAGAAGTCACACCATCGGGAACACTGAAGGAAACAGTGTAGGTGTAATCACCTACATAGCTGTTGCCACAGTTTGCGCAGGTGTAGGTGGTGTAGCCCTGCTCAGTTTCGGTGGGCTCAGTGACTACGCCACTATAGTTGTGACCGATAGCTGCTACAGCCTGGGTCTGGGTCTCACCACAGGTAGCACAGGTGCTGGTCTGCTCACCGGCAGTCTCACAGCCGGGTTCGGTGGTCACAGTCCAGTCGCTCCAGCTGTGACCCAGGGCTGCTACGATCTCATGGCCGCTGATGTAGCTGTTGCAGTCGGTGCACTGCACACCGGCGGTGTAACCGGAGGTGGTGCAGGTGGCGGCAACGGCGGCCACATCGATGGTGTTAGTGTGCTCGCACTGGATGGGATTGCCGGTGTAGTAGGTAGTGCCTGCAGAGCCGTCCTTCAGATACAGAGCAATAGCCTGCTGGTTGGTGTAAGAGGAAGATTTGTAGTAGCGGAAACGGTTCTGACCGCTGGTGTTGTTAAAGCGCAGATATGCGCCGCCACCGGAAACGATATTGGCATTACCGCTGGCATCAATTGTGATGGTGTTGGCCATTGCGGAGGTTCCGGTGGTCAGTCCGTTGGCGTTGGAGCCATGGCCGATGTAATTGCCACTGGTACCCTGGATGGAATAGCCATTGTCCACAGCTGCGATGGTGAATTTGTAAGGATCGCCATCTTCCGCGGCAATGGTGCTGTCGGTGATGGTAACGATTTTGTAGTTGTCAACTGCGTCAAAGGAGCTCAGGCTGCCGTTAAAGATGTAACCGCTGCCCTCATAGACGATCAGATATTCACCGGTACAGTCCGCGGGAGATTCTGTGACCTTTACATAGTCGCCGGTACCGGTGCCGGAGTTTTCATCCACATAGCTGTACAGAGCGTACAAAGTGGTATCGCCGGTGGGGGTAAAGGAACCGGTCATATAGGAAGGCTTGGTGGTAGTGTCGGCATTCAGAGGGGAGGTCATCCAGCCCAGGAACTTATAGCCCTCGGGAGCCTCAGCAGTGGGCAGGGTCATGGCGTCGCCGGAGTAGCCGGACTGGCTGGCAACAGAAGCACCGGAGAAGCTGACAGTCACAGGGGTCTTAGCGGCAAAGTTGATCTGCACGGTGCAGTCAGACTGGGCGATCACGGAGAAGGTATTGCCGTTCTGACTGACGGTGGCAGTGCCGCTGGTAACGGTTGCGCTTTCGGCAAAGTAGCCGGTAGCAGGGGTGGCGGTAATGGTGCTGCCGCTGGCAGTAACCGTACCGTAAGCAGTGTTGTTGCTGGTAGCCGTCACATTGTACTGGCTGAACAGGGTGTATGTAGACTTGACAGTTTGCAGGGAGTCAGCACCGTAATTGGAGGTGCCACTTCTCTGACCGGGGTGGGTATCCTCGTCGGAAACCACGATGGGGAAGGCCGCGTAGTCAGCACGGGCAGCATCAATGGTGGAATAGCCGTCAGTGTAGCCGTACTCAGTGGCGATCTTAGTAGACCAGTCCCAATCGCCCCAGGTGGACTTCATGGTGGCGATGGCGGTGGCAACATTGTCGCCTGCGCACATGCTGTCCCAGAAGACTTCTTCATACAGGTAGTCGCCTGCGAAGGTTACGGACTGGGAGTAGCCGTAGACCACCTCAACACCCATTTCTCGCATGGGAGTGGCAAAGGTATCGGTAGCCATGCCCAGGCAGATTGCCATCCACAAAAGACCGGCAGGGCTCTGCTTGGTCATATGGTTGGCGATGCTGGCACCGGTGATCCAAATGCCGTCGCTGTAGTAAAGTGCGCCGTCATTGTAGTCTTCGGTGGTCAGACCGGTGGTACTCTTCATGCACAGATAGGAGTAATTGGCACCGGAAACATAGTCATAGCCATTTTCGTAGTCAGTGCTGCCGTGGGAGTCAAAAATGACAACTGCGCCATTGCTCATGGCGGTAGCAACCGTGTCAATGGTGGCAGCGGTGCCGGAGTAAAGGGTGTAGCCGTCAGTGTCGCCAATGGCACTGGCGATGGCGGTTGCTTCGTTTTTGTACTGATCAGTAAAGCTATCGTCATATCCGTAGTAAGGGGCAATCAGATAAACCTGATTACCGGAGGGCCAGCCGCCCTTGGTTGCCGCAGGTTCATTGTAAGCACCGTCGGCAATGGGATTGGCGGGAGCGACCATCTCGTTCTCAATTTCGCGCATCCGGGGGCTGTATACACAACGGACACCTTCGGTAGTCCACCATGTAAAGGAATTGCCGTTGCGCTCCAAAGAGCCTTCTACATAGTTGTCGGATGCCATGACCAGAGCAGCAGCTTGGTCAGCAAGCTGAGCTTCGGTGGCATTTTTGGTGGCGGGGGCTTGCTCCATGGCATCGATCTGTGCAAACACAGCATCTGCGGAAGCATAGTCCTCATCGGTCAGTACCACAGGTTCCGCAGGGGTTTCTGTGGTTTCCTGGGCATAGGCCACAGGAAGCATAGACGCTGCCATCACAAGGACCAGCAGCAGGGAAAGGGTACGCCGTAACAGTGTTTTCACGTAGGGTCATCTCCTTAATTATATTTAGGCATCTTTTATTGTAATGCAAAAAGATACCAAATGCAATAGAGAATCGGCGAATTTTTCACAATTTTGACAAAATGTACCTTTGCAGCAGGGGAGGGAAGCACCCTCCCCAAACAGATGCATTCAGAAATCAAATTCCTTATTCAGCTTATTGCTGACCATCCAGGCGGCATCCTCTACCTTGTTTGCGGCTTTGGCCGCCAGTTTTCTTGTGGGATTGTTTCTGGGCATCATCATAATGGCAACCGCACCGGCAGCGGCACCGATTCCCATGGAAATGGCCAATCCTGCGAGCTTCATATTATCAACTCCCTTCGCCTTTAGTATGCCCCAAATAAAAAATATGACGGCGGGAAAGGTTTTTCTTTGCAATATGTAAAATTTGTGATAAAATGAAAAAAAAGGAGGGAAAAATATGGCAATTGAACGATTACAGGAAAAGATCCGCAAGCTGAAGAATCCCTGCATTGTGGACTTGAGCGCCACGCAGGCCCATATTCCGCCCCACATTTTACAGCAGGAACGGGATGCGGTCCATGCCTACGGAAGATTCTGCACAGAGCTTTTGGAAGGCCTGTCGGGGAAAGTGCCCGGCGTGCGGTTTTCCTTCGGTGGCTTTGCGGTGCTTGGTACCGATGGCTTGACACTGCTGGCAAGGCTGCTGGATCAGGCGAAAAAGCTGGGCTTTTATGTGATCTTGGATATGCCGGAATCCCTCTCGGCAATGGCGGCTCAAAATATGGCCGATGCTGTGTTTTCCCAGGATAGTGCCTGGTGTTGTGACGGCGTTTTGTGTTCTGCTTATATTGGCAGTGACGGCTTGAAGCCCTGGGTTTCCGGGCTGAAGGATAGCGGCAAGGATCTGTTTGTGGTGCTGCGCACCTCCAATAAAACCGCACCGGAGCTACAGGAGCTGCTCACCGGCGGACGGCTTATGTATATGGCACTGGCAGATCAGCTGAACCGTTTGGGCTTGCCCTTAAAGGGACGCAGCGGCTATTCCCAGGTGGCAGCAGTGGGTGCGGCATCTTCTGCGGATTGCCTGCGCAATCTGCGGGGTAAATATCCCGGTATGTTCTTGCTGCTGGACGGCGGGGACTATCCCAATGCCAACACCAAAAATTGCAGCTCTGCCTTTGATAAACTGGGTCACGGCGCAGCAGCTTGCATGGGTCTGAGCGTGACGGCAGCCTGGCAAAACGAAGAAACCGACGGTGCGGATTTTGTGGAGTGTGCCTGCCGCAGTGTGGAGCGCATTAAGAAGAATTTTGCCCGATATATTACCATTCTGTAAAAAAATGTCATTCCGGTTTTTCCGGAATGACATTTTTGTTCACCGCAGGCGGCCTCTGGGCTGAGGCATGGGAGCGGCCTCAGCAGTGCTTTCTGTGGTGCCTTCTGTATTACCGATGAATCCATCCTGATCCGGGTGGAAGCTGGTTTCGGGTACCATATCCTCAATGATCGGAATAGTGGTGGTCACTGTGGGCATAGTATTGCCTGTGGTTTCGTTGGTATCTGTATTTCTCCGATTGCAGGCGCACAGCAGCCCGGTCATGGCAAGAACCAAAGCGAAAATGCCGATTTTCTTCATATTAATCCCTCCTTGCTTTGCGTTCAAAGGTAGTATTTCCGTCAAGAGTGCGTTTACACAGGAAATTTATGAAAATATACCTTGCTATTTTCGGAAGATTCCTGTATAATGGTTGAGAAATAAAATGAAAAGGGGATTCTTTGTATGAAGAAGCTGTCCGTTAAGAAAAATATTGAGTGCATGGCATGCTTGGAGTGTGTCCGTGCCTGTTCCACTGCGTTCTATAAGGAATTTCATCCGGATCTGAGCTGCATTCAGATCGTAGCCAAGGGTCAGGGCGCCAAGCCCAACACCTGTATCCAGTGCGGTAAGTGCATGCGCTCCTGTGAGCATGGTGCCATCACCCAGAACCCCAAGACCGGAGTGTACATGATCAACAAGAAGCTGTGCGTTTCCTGCGGCGCTTGCGTGGAAGCTTGCCCCATGAAGGTCATGGTTCTCAAGCCCGAGAATCCTGCTTCCAAGTGCATTTCCTGCGGCATCTGCGTAAAGGCCTGCCCCATGGAGCTGCTGGAGATCATCGAGAAATAATTACATAAGTAACAAATTCCGGAGTACGAAAAGTATTCCGGAATTTATTATTTCTCGGCCCCTTAGAAAAATACGAAATTTATTCAAAAATTACAAAAAAATTCACTTTGTAATAATTGCATATTCCATAGGAATATGATATACTATGCAAGATAGTACACCCGGAGGCGTTTATGATGGAATTTACGGAGTTTCAGACAAAAATGAAAACATTGCTCCCGGAAATGGAGCTTCGAATGCATGAGCCTATGGCAAAGCATACCTCCTTCCGCATTGGTGGCGGTGCCGAGGTTATGGCCTTCCCCAAAAGTGCGGAGGAACTGGCAAAATTGCTGCAAGTGTCCCGGTTATTGGACTGCAAAACTGCTATCTTAGGCGCAGGCACCAATGTGCTGGCACCTGATGCCGGTATGGATGGCCTGGTGATCTGCCTGAAGGATGCCCTGGATGGTATGGAGCGGCTGGATGACACCCGGATTCGTGTGGCGGCCGGTGTGACCATGACCCGGGCAGCGGTGTTTGCTGCGGGGCTTGGCCTGGGCGGTATGGAGTTTGCCCACGGCATTCCCGGTACGGTGGGCGGCGGCGTGTATATGAACGCCGGTGCTTACGGCGGCGAGATCAAGGACATCTGCGAAAGCGTGGATGTGATGGATTTAAACGGCCAGCTGCGCACCCTCAGTGCAGAGCAGATGCAGTTTGGCTACCGCCACAGTGCCCTGGAGGAAACCGGGCATATTGTGGTCAGCGCCGTATTTCGTTTAACACCCAAGCCCGAGCAGGAGATCCGGGCGCAAATGCAGGAACTGATGGAGCGCCGCAAGACCTCTCAGCCGCTGGATAAGCCCTCTGCGGGCTCTGCCTTTAAGCGCCCTGTGGGCGGCTATGCGGCAGCCCTCATCGACCAGGCGGGTCTGAAGGGCTACCAGGTCGGTGACGCAGCGGTATCCACCAAGCACGCAGGCTTCGTGGTGAATATGGGTCAGGCCACCGCAGAAGATGTAAAGCAGCTTTTGCAGGATGTGGCAGACAAAGTATTGGCGTCCTCCGGAATCCGTCTGGAACCCGAGGTTCGTATTTGGTAAGAAAGGAGCGAGCACAGTGGCAATTTCATTTTCCGCAAAAGCAAAAGCGGAGATCTGCAAGATCTTCCCCCAGAAGCGCTGCTGTGCATTGGCTCAGTGTTTCGGTATTCTGTTGTTTTGCAATACCTTTGGGGCAGGGGGCATACGGATCATTACCGAAAGCCGGGAATTTGCCCAGGTGCTTCCCAAGCTGTTCAAAAAGGCCTTCAATGTGACCTTTGACCAGCTGCCGGAGGAAAAAGAAACCGGCAAGCTGAATTTTCAGATCACGGATTCGGAAAAGCTGTCCACCGTGATGGAAAATTACGGCTTTGCCCTGGATACCCTGTCCCTGCATATCAATTTGCCTGTGGTAGAAGAGGATTGCTGTAAGGCTGCGTTCCTGCGGGGTGCGTTTTTGGCAGGCGGCTCTGTGACCGACCCGGAAAAGGGCTATCATATGGAGCTGACCACCACCCATCAAAGCGTTGCCCGGGAAGGCTATGCGCTGGTGGAGGAGGTCATGGGCTTTTATCCCAAGTCCGCCGGCAGAGGCGGCGGCCAGGTGCTGTACTTAAAAAATAGTGATCTGATCTCCGATTTTCTTACTTATTTGGGTGCCCCTGTGGCGGCCATGGGAATCATGGAAGCTAAGCTGGAAAAAGAGCTGAACAACAAGGTCAACCGCCGCTGCAACTGCGATGAAGCCAACACCTCCAAGGTGGTGGAGGCTGCACAGGAGCAGCTGGCATCCATACGAACCATCCGCAGCCGGGGCGCTTTTGATCAGTTGCCTGTTAAGCTGCAGCAGGCTGCCGTGGCAAGGGAGAATAATCCTGAGGCATCCTTGACAGAGCTGGCGGCCATGATGGAGCCGCCCATTACCAAACCTGCCATGAATCACCGGCTGCAAAAGCTGGTACAGATGGCGCAGGAGGAAAACCAATGAGTTTTGTACATCTGCATGTCCACTCGGAATACAGCCTGTTGGACGGTGCTTGTCGAATCAGCAATATGATGGATCGGGTGAAGGAGCTGGGGCAGAACGCCATTGCTCTGACCGATCACGGTGTCATGTACGGCTGTATCGACTTTTATAAAGCCGCCAAGGCTGCCGGTGTAAAGCCCATCATCGGCTGCGAGGTCTATGTGGCGCGCCGTGGCATGGAGGACAAGGTACACGGCATTGACAATAAAAGATACCATCTTGTGCTGCTGTGTGAGAGCCGCAAGGGCTATGAGAATCTGTGCCTTTTGGTGTCCGAAGCTCATAGCCGGGGCTTCTACGGAAAACCCAGAGTGGATCTGGAGCTTTTGGCAAAGTACCATGAGGGTCTGATCGCGCTGTCTGCCTGTCTGGCTGGCGGCGTGTCCCAGCGGCTGCTGGATGAGGACTATGACGGTGCCAAGGAATATGCGCTGAAAATGGCGGACATTTTTGGCCCCGAGCATTTCTATCTGGAACTGCAGGATCACGGTATCGACAAGCAGCGTGTGGCCAATCAGGGCTTGATGCGCATTGCCAGAGAGACCGGACTGCCTCTGGTGGTCAGTAACGATGCCCACTATTTGCGCAAGGAAGATGCCCAAATGCAGGATGTGCTCATGTGCGTGCAGATGGGTACTACCCTGGACGACCCCAACCGAAAACTGGAATTTGAAACCGACGAATTCTACCTAAAGAGTGAGGAGGAGCTGCGTCAGCTGTTTCCCCACTGCGATGAGGCCTTCGAAAACACACAGAAGATCGCTGACCGCTGCAATGTGGAATTTGTGTTTAACGAATATCACTTGCCCTCTTTCCCTGTACCCGAGGGCTACACCAATGAGGAATACTTCCGCAAGCTCTGTATGGACGGCTTCCGGGAACGGTATCCCCATGCGCCTGCCGAGTATTTGGAGCGGCTGGAATATGAGATCGGCGTTATCAGCCGTATGGGCTATGTGAACTATTATCTCATCGTATGGGATTTTATCCGATTTGCCAAGGAATCCGGTATTCCTGTAGGCCCCGGCCGTGGCTCCGGTGCAGCCTCCATCGTGGCGTACTGTATGCATATCACCGAAGTGGATCCCATGCAGTATGCGCTGATTTTTGAGCGATTCTTAAATCCCGAGCGTGTGAGCATGCCCGACTTCGATACGGATTTCTGCCAGGAACGCCGTGGCGAGGTCATTGACTATGTTATGGAAAAGTACGGTGCCGACCATGTGGCGCAGATCGTCACCTTCGGTACCATGGCTGCCCGCGGTGCAATCCGGGATGTGGGCAGAGTGCTGAACTTTACCTATGCGGAGACCGATGTGGTGGCAAAGCTGGTACCTACCACCCTGCACATCACACTGAAGGAAGCATTGGAGGTCTCTCCCAAGCTGAAGGAGATGTACGATGCTGACGAGCGGGTGCGCAAGCTGATCGACACGGCCATGAGCCTGGAGGGCATGCCCCGCAATACTTCTACCCATGCGGCCGGCGTGGTGATCACCGCCGAGCCTGTGTGCAGCTATGTGCCCCTGGCTCGCAACGATGATACCATCGTCACCCAGTACACCATGACCACCATCGAGGAGCTGGGACTTCTGAAAATGGACTTTTTGGGACTTCGCAATCTGACGGTCATCGAGGATGCCCAGCAGCAGATTCGCCAGATCGAGCCGGATTTCGATATTTCCAAAGTGCCGGATAACGACCCGGAGACCTTTGCCATGCTGGCAGAGGGCAAGACCCAGGGTGTGTTCCAGCTGGAATCTGCGGGCATTACCGGCGTGTGCGTGAACATGAAGCCCACCTCCATTGAGGATATGACGGCTATCGTGGCACTGTACCGTCCCGGCCCTATGGATTCCATCCCCACCTTTATTGCCAACAAGCTGGATCATAGAAAGATCACCTACAAGACGCCCCATTTGGAGCCGATTCTGAAGGTCACCTACGGCTGTATCGTCTACCAGGAGCAGGTTATTGAGATTTTCCGC
>JAZNHQ010000119.1:0-11087 GCA_045577035.1 Faecousia sp.
CTAAGGCTCCCCTTGTAGGGGAGCTGTCGCGAAGCGACTGAGGGGTGAAAAAGCCAACGTTTATGCGTTTTTCGACAACACCCCTCCGCCCCTCCGGGGCACCTCCCCTGCAGGGGAGGCAAAGAGGAAAATTTGAATTTATTTCTTCTCTGCATTCAATGCATCCACCACGATGTCCTTATAGGGATTGGCGATGACTGTACGGTAGGTATGGTAAATAACCATGCCGGGCTTAGCACCGGGGGTCTTTTTTACCTGCTTTACCGGTGTCACATCCACGGGAATATTCTGACCCCCAGTGGCCTCGGAATAATAGGCCGCCAGCTGTGCCGCCTGGGTCACCGTATCATCCGGGGGCGTAGTGCCGCCGCAGGAAATGATCACATGGCTGCCGTGAACCTTGGAGGCATGGCACCAGATATCGTCCTTTCGTGCCAATTTAAAGGTCAATTCGTCATTTTGGCGGTTATTTCTGCCCACATAAATGGGATATCCGTCGGTGGATTCAAAGCGCATAGGAGAGAGCTTACTCTGCTTCATGCGTTTTTTGGCAGAATCCGCCTTCACATAGCCACCATCCTGCAGCTCCCGGCGAATTTCCTCCAATTCCGCTTCTGTTTCCGCCCGATCCAGTTCCTCCAGCACACTTTTCAGGTAGTTTAATTCCTGCTCGCCCAGCTCCAGCTGATGAGTCAGCTCCTTCTGGGCGTTCTTCATGCGGGTGTAGTCCTTGTAATATTTTGCCGCATTCTGCTGAGGAGACAGCAGCGGCGAAATAGGAATTTCGATCACCGCCATATTCTCATCGTAAAAATCCTCGGCCTCCACCTTGGTCTGCCCCTTGGTGATCCGGTGCAGATTGGCGGTGAGGATATCGCCCAGCTGACGCAACCGCTCCCGATCATAGGTGGCCGTCAGTTCTTTTTCCTGTAGAGCCAGCTTGCGCTGGATGCGCTGACACAAATTCTGCACAGTCTTGCGCACCGCCTGGCTTTTCTGCCGCTTGGCATCCTTTCGATCCCGCACTGTATAGAATTCATCCAACAATCCCGCAAAGGATGCGGCCTCTGTACAACCACCGTACTGACGGATGGGACAAAAGGCGTACTGTTTAGGCGTGCCGTCCGGAGCAGTATATACCGTGGGTTTGGGGTGATGAATATGCTCATGGAAGAAAAGCTGCAGTTTTTCCGCAGTTTGGGAAATCTCGCAATCCTCCAGCCGGGCATCAGTGCTGCCGGCGGCAAACAAAGCCGCTTCCCGGCACACCAAAGGTGAAAGACCACCCAGCATATCCATCAGCCGGTCAGACAGCACATCTGCGCCGGGTACTTCCAGAATCTCCCGGAAATCCACGGTTTCCGGGTTTTGCTTTTCAATTTTTTCGGGCATCTGATAGTAAAGACCCGGCAGCGCAGGCCGCTTGGCCTCGTCCACACCCACTCTGCGCAGGCAGTCCACGATTCGACCGTCCGCACCCAACAGATACAGATTGCAGGTACGACCCATCAGCTCTGCCACGAGCTTTTTCTGTACCGCATCGCCCATTTCATCAATGCAATCAAAGGTAAACACTGCCATACGCTCCATGGGCGGCTGCTCCACACTGACCAGCCTTGCACCGGATAGATGCTTACGCAGCAGCATACAGAACATGGGTGGCTCCGGGGGATTTTCCGGACTGGCAGTAGTCAAATGAAGCCGGGGTGCGGTGGGATTGGCAGCAAACAGCAGTTTTTCCCGGCTGTCCTTGCATTTTAAGTGCAGCAACACCGTGTCCCGTCCAGGCTGATGGATCTTCTCCACCCTGGCCCCAATGGCGCAGCTGCGGATCTCAGAGAGTACCGCCCCTAAAAAATAAGCATCAAAAGCCATAAATCAATCCTCGATCAATTGCCGGAAAATCGGCAAACTTTTTTGAATTGTGTCGTGGCTGACACAGTAGCACAACCGGAAGTAACCGGGGCAGCCAAAGCCCTCGCCGGGTACTACCAGTACATCTTTTTCCTTGGCCTTTTGGGAAAAAGCCAAGCCATCGCCACCGGGTGCTTTCACAAACAAATAGAACGCACCGTCCGGCTTTGCCACTTCATACCCGGCCTTCACCAAGCCCTGGTACAAGGCCTTGCGGTTTTTATCATAGGCCTGCAGATCCGGGCGCAAATGGGTGCATCTTGCAACGACCTTCTGCCACAAGGAGGGGGCGCACACATGGCCACACACACGGGCAGCACCGGCAATGGCAGCATACAATTTCTCACGATCCTGTGCCTGCTTGGGAACATAAATATATCCAATCCGCTCACCGGGCAGAGACAGTGACTTGGAATAGGAATAGCATACCACCGTATTGGGGTAAATATTGGGGATAAAGGGCGCAAAAGCCCCATCGTATACCAGCTCACGGTAGGGCTCGTCCGCAATGATATACACCGGATTCCCATACTGCCGGGATTTTTCCGTCAGCAGATCCGCTAATTTCTGCAAGGTGGCCTGGGTATACACCGCACCGGAGGGGTTATTGGGAGAATTGACAATAACGGCCACCGTTTTTCCCGTGATCATGGATTCCAGTGTCGTAAAATCGATCTGAAAATTGGGAATATCCGCAGCTACGACCCGGAAATCCAGCCCGGCCTGCTGAGCAAAGGGCTTGTACTCCGGGAAATAGGGTGCAATAGTCAAAACCTCTGCCCCAGGTGCGGACAGCGCCTTCAGCACTGCCACCAACTCCGGCGCGGCTCCGCTGCCGATAAACAGATCCTCCGGACATACCCCCGCATCAAATCGATCGTTGAGATCCTGTGCAATAGCGGCTCGGGTCTGCAGATCACCGATGGCAGAGGTATAGCCATGCAGCTGCAAACTATCCGTATCCTGCAACAGGTCACGAATGGTCTGCTCTACTTCTTTGGGCGCAGGAATACAGGGATTTCCTAAACTATAGTCAAACACATTTTCCGCACCTACCACCTGGGCGCGCATTTTTCCATATTCAAACAGCTCCCGGATCACCGAACGGTTGCTTCCGAGGGCGTACATTTCCTGATTGATCATACTAGAATCTCCAAATTACATCTCATACACCGGCATTCCGGGCTCAAATTCCTGAGGTTTATATGTAACGGTGCCAATGGGCTTACCGTCCACGCCAAACTTGGCTATGTAGCCGAACAGGTTGATATACTTTTCCAGATCGTCCTTTTCCTGTTCCATGCACTTCATAACCTCCACCGTGGCGATCACATCATCCACCGCCCGGTGGGAATTGACCACCTGTCCGCTAAGACCGTACATCTCAATGGCGGAGCACAGCTTGTGGGGATATGCGTGGCGATCGCGGTACACAGTCAAAAGATCCAGCTTATCCTTACCCTTTAAGATAGCGGGATCACCGTCACGGCACAGCATATAAAACAAAAAGCTCAGATCAAAATGGGCATTGTAGGCCAGCAGCAGGGTATTCCCCCGGATCATTTCCGCCACATCCCGGCACACCCTTGTTTTGGGAATGCCCCTTTCCCGAATATCCGCATCCGTAATACCGGTAAGATTTTGGATCATGGGCGGCACAAAGCTTCCGGGTGCCAGCATTACCAGCTCATCATATTCCTTAACCACCTTGGGCTGGCCATCTACCATTTCCACCACCACTGCCGCAAATTCGATGATCTCATCCTTGGCAAAATTCAAGCCGGTGGTTTCCGTATCAAACAGGAACAGGCGGTCATATTTTTGAAACAGCTTTTCAAACATTCAGATTTCTCCTTTATAAAGCGCCAGGGCTCTGCGGAATTTACTGTGTTTTTCGGGGGTAAGCCCAAATTTCAGTGCCAAAAGCTTTGCATATTGCTCTGCCTGGGCAGGTTTGCCGGATTTCAGCTCCACCTCCAGCTCACACAGGGGGATCTGTATGCCGCCACCCATAAGAAAGCCTTGATCCAGCGCAATTTCCAGCACAGCACCGTCAAATTCCACGGTCTTGGCGATCCGGTTGAATTTTGCACCGCATACCGCCGTAACACCCTGGGAAGTCAGTTCCATCAAATCAGCAGGTGCGCCCATTTGGCACAGTAAGGGAATGGCCTTTTCAATTTGATCACATTGGGTTTCCCACTCGCCTCTGCTGTTTTTCCCTGCAGGAGCTTTTAGGGTGCAAACAGAAACATCATTTTCCATCCTGCGGCGCAGGGTGTATTTTTTATCGGCCAACGCACCCTCCCGGGTATCGTAATAGGTTGTCTGCATTTGAAATGCCGTTTCTTCACCCTTTACCGCAGAGCGAACGGCCTCCAAAATCTCCGGCACCGCCCGAAACTTCAATTCAAACTCAATGGCCATTTTTTCCACCCCTTTAAATCCCAATTATATCATATTATACACCTGATTTATCTTCTATGCAAGAAACTTTCTGCGGCTGCACATTGCGACAGCAATTTTATGGGATCCCTGCTACAATGCCAGCAGAAAGGATCGTGTTACCAATGATTGATTCCCTGCAATCCTATGTACGGCAAAGTCGGCATACTCTGAAAAAATGGGCCTTAGATCCACGGGTTCATATGGCCATCCGTGGAGGATCCTGCTTCCTGGCAGGCTTCGTTCTCAGTGCCGCCAGTCTGTCCCACCACCCCATCCCATTGAGCATGGGGCTGGTCTGTGCCTTAACCGGATGGTCTGCCCCCCTGGCAGCCGCCGGCGGGATACTGGGCTACCGGCTGTTTTGGGGAACCTATGCCAAACACTGTGTGGTTTGGGTGCTGACAGGTCTTTGCGCCACTGCCCTTTTGAGTAATCGGAAGCTTACCCGAGATGCACCGGCGCTGATTCCCTCCATAGCTTGCCTGCTGACCGCCACTGTTGGGGTTATCTTTCAATCAGTTTACGCACACGGCCCGCCCATTCATATTTACATACTGTGTGTGCTGCTGTCAGGTGGCAGCACATGGCTTTACACCAAAGCCATCCAGGGGCGAAATCCCATTGTGGATTGGCTCACCTGGGCAAGCGGCGTTTTGGCGCTTTCTCAGATCATATTATTTGACAGCTTCAGCCTGGGCTTCCCCGCAGTGGCAACGCTCATGACTGCCGTTCCCTTCCCCGCAGCCGCTTTGGGCGGCTTAGCCCTGGATCTGTCCAAGGTTACCCCGGTACCCATGACCGCTGTGGCGGCTTTGGGCTATTTGGTACGGTTTTTCCCTCGGTATCCCCAATGGATGCGAGCCATGGCACCGGTCAGTGTGTACTTAGTGGTCATGACCCTGTGTGAAACCTGGGATATTGCCCCCGTCACCGGTCTGTTCCTGGGGGGAATTGGGGGAACATTTCTTCCCCCTGGTACGAAAATTGCCCACCGCCGGGGAGAAACCGGTGCTGCCCAGGTACGCCTGGAAATGACCGCTGGTGTCTTTGCGCAGACTCAGCAGCTGCTTATGGAATATGCCCCGGTACCGGTGGACGAGCAGGCCCTGGTAGCGCGGGCAGCCGAGCGTGCTTGCGGCGGCTGTCCCAACCGCAAGGTCTGCAAGGATGCCCGGCGTATTGGGCAGTTGCCGGGACTGATTCTCCACAAACCCCTGCTAAGTCCCGATGAGCTGCCTATTATTTGCCGGAAAAGCGGCCGCTTTCTGGCCGAACTGCACCGCAGCCAGGAGCAGCTGCGTTCCATCCATGCCAACCGGGATCGACAGCGGGAATACCGGGCAGCGGTGGTGCAGCAGTATCAGTTTTTAGCATCCTATTTACAGGAGCTTTCCGACCAGCTTTCCCGCCGCTGCGTCACCCAATCCCCCGCATTTTCCCCTGTCGTGCAGGTCTACGGCAATCGCCCGGAGGCTGATAACGGAGATCGGTGCCTGCGCTTTGCGGGAGTGGGTTGTAAATACTATGTGCTGCTCTGTGACGGCATGGGGACAGGACTCGGTGCCGTCCAGGAAGGAAAAACCGCTGCCCATATGCTGCACAAGCTTTTGGGGGCCGGATATCCCACCGAGTACGCCCTGCGAAGTCTTAACAGCCTATGTGCCCTGCGGGAGCGGGCGGGAATTGTTACCGTGGATCTGGCGGAAATTCTGTTGGACAGCGGCAAAGTAAATCTATATAAGTGGGGTGCAGCCCCCTCCTATGTGGTAGGTGCCATGAGTACCGAGAAAATTGGCGCAGTGGGGCCGCCGCCCGGGCTGTCCGTCACCGATTGCCGGGAGCAGCTGGAACGGCTAAGCCTGCGCCGGGGTGAAATGCTGGTTTTGGTCAGCGACGGTGTCACCCAGGAGAATGCTCTGCGCTGCTGTATGGAATGCGCAGGCCAACCTCCTGCAGAGCTGGGTACCCGTTTGCTTTCCGACAGCCGTGCCACCGGCGACGACGATGCCACCGCCGTCATTATTCAATTGCTCCCTACCAAACAGTAAATTCGTATTTATCGTTCTGTTGGATGTTGCACCGCACCCTCGGCTCCCCTTGTCAGGGGAGCTGTGAGCGCAGCTGACTGGGGGGTAGTAAATCCACGGCTTTTCTCTCCCTCAGTCAATTGCCTCAAATCGGCAATTGACAGCTCCCTCATCAGAGGGAGCCTTTTGGGAGTGTGCGACAAATTGGAATTTGAAAGCAATAATCTCCGGCAGAATTTCTAAAATTCCGCCGGAGATTATTTTTTAATAAATTACAGCATTCAGAAAATTATTATATTCTCATTGTCGTTTACTCTAGAAATATAGAACAAAACCTCTGAGAATTCCATAACAAGCATAAACCACCGCCCAAATAACAACGCATTCAGGCCTTGATATTTTTTTTAGGATCCCATCGCAATAAGAAGAAAAGAGGGATAGGTTCATCACGAGAAGTATAACCAATAAATATACTATAACCAAAAACACAACAGGATGAATTAAGAATGAATCAAAAAGACGAAAACTGAAAAAGTAGTTTACGCATCTGGTTCCGCCACACGATGGACAAGTAATTCCGTATTTAGATAATAGAACACACGGGGGAAATTCCAATAACATAAGCCTTGTGCAAAAAAATACCGTTACTGCGATCAGTAATGCAAAAATATCAATAAGTAACGTATATTTATATCTATTCTGTTGCATAATACACCAACAAGAAGGTGCTGTCCCATTGAGACAGCACCTGTTTAATTTACATGAGAGAAATACCGCCAGCAATAATGATAATCCAGAAGCTCAGCGAAATAATGGAACAAACAAGACCGGCAACAGCCATACCATTCTTGGCTCCAACAGCCTTAGCCTTAGAAATGCTGACACCACTCAAGATTGCGCCAACAATAGCCATAGCCATTGCACCGTATACAAAGCACCACAGAACCAGGGAGCAAATGCCAAGAACCATACCGGCAATACCGAGCCCCTTACCGGGAACAGTAGCAGTGGGCATGGGTGCATAGTTGTAGACCGGGCGAGGCATAGGAGCACCACAGTTGTAGCAATTCATGACCCCTTCGTTATTGGGAGTACCGCAATTCGGACAATTCATAAAAACATCTCCTCTTTTTTATATAAACGAGATTAACCCGTTTTTTGCATTATACTCAATATATTGAGTATTGTCAAGCGGTTGAGTATGATAAAATCAGCATGGTGATAATTTATGATCTCATACAAACCATTCTACGAAACACTTTTTAAGAAAGGCATTACAGAGTACCATCTGATATTTAAGCAAGGTTTTTCTGCCAATACAATCCACCGCATCAAGAAAGGGGAAGCCATTAGCACCAAGACCTTAGATGCACTTTGCTACGCACTGGATTGCGAGGTAACAGATATTATTAAATTTGAAAAAGAATAAGCACCTGATGTCTTGATTGGGACAGCAGGTGCATTTTGTTTATTTGATTTTTTAGTACTGTTCCTTGATTAGGGTAAGCTGGTTAGAGATCCTATAATTTGTTGTTCTGCTTGTTGACAATATCACGGTATCGTGATATACTATTGGCGAAAGGAGTGAATAAAATGCCCGTACTGTCCAGATTTTACGGAATCGTTATCCGTATGTATTTTTTGCAAAAGGAACACAATCCGCCTCATATTCATGCCATCTACGGTGATGATGTGGCGGCAATCACAATCGCCGACGGAAAGGTATTAGAGGGTGCATTGCCCTATAAGGCCCTGGAATTGGTAAGAGAATGGATTTCCCTCAACAAGGACGCGCTTCTCACAATTTGGGAAACCCAGGATTTCAAGCATCTTCCTCCGTTGGAGTAAGGAGGTAACCATGTTTCATAAGATCAAGAATGTCTCGACTTTGCCAGAATATCGCTTAAGCGTTCAGTTTGCAGAAGGTTGTACCAAAATATACGATATGAATCCTTTGTTTAAGCGTATTCCGGTTTTTTCAGAACTGAAGGATCCTCACTTGTTCTCGGATGTAACTGTCGATGTGGGTGGTCACGGAATTGTATGGAACGATGATTTAGATCTTTCCTGCGATGAGCTTTGGGAAAATGGCATTGCGGTTATTACTCCCTTTGACGGACTTATGGCATTCAGCGACGCCACCGACCTTTGGGCGTTGAACGAAAGCACACTGAGAAAAGCTATAAGCTACGGTAAACTGGTTGAAGGCATAGATGTGTGCAAATTTGGTAAGCAGTGGGTCGTTTCCATGAAAGCTATGCGAAGAGAGTACGGAGAGCCGAGAAAATAGTATGTAAGCTAGAAACTCATAACTTTTTCAATCCCCTCGTTAGGACACCCGTCCCCGGCAATGTCATTCAGTTAAGAAAACCGTGTCATTCTGAGGAGCCGAACGGCGACGAAGAATCTGCGCATTTCGTTGACAGATGGGGTCAAATGAATGTGAAGATCCTTCGACTTCGCTATGCTCCGCTCAGGATGACAGCGTTGAAAAAAACTATCACACTGCTAAACCGTAATATGTCGATATATATCGATAAAAATCTCCCAGTTTCCGAAGAAACCGGGAGATTTGTTTTCTTAAATTACAGCTGAGGGCCAGCAGCAACCAGGGCCTTGCCGGCATCGTTGCCGGTGTACTTCTCGAAGTTCTTCACGAAGCGAGAAGCCAGATCCTGTGCCTTGGTCTCCCACTCGGTCACATCGGCATAGGTATCGCGGGGATCCAGGATGCCGGTGTCCACGCCGGGCAGTGCGGTGGGCACTTCCAGGTCGAACAGGGGGATCTTCTTGGTCTCGGCGTTCAGGATGTCACCGTTCAGGATGGCATCGATGATGCCACGGGTATCCTTAATGGTGATACGCTTGCCGGTGCCGTTCCAACCGGTGTTGACCAGGTAAGCCTTGGCGCCGTTGGCTTCCATCTTCTTCACCAGCTCCTCACCGTACTTGGTGGGGTGCAGCTCCAGGAATGCCTGGCCGAAGCAAGCGGAGAAGGTGGGGGTGGGCTCGGTGATGCCACGCTCGGTACCGGCCAGCTTTGCGGTAAAGCCGGACAGGAAGTAGTACTGAGCCTGCTCGGGAGCCAGAATGGACACGGGAGGCAGCACGCCGAAAGCGTCAGCAGACAGGAAGATCACGTTCTTAGCAGCAGGAGCAGCGGAAACGGGCTTCACAATGTTGTTGATGTGGCTGATGGGGTAGGACACACGGGTGTTCTCGGTGACGGAGCCATCCTCGAAATCACACTTGCCGTCCTCGGCAACAGTCACATTCTCCAGCAGAGCATTGCGCTTGATAGCATTGTAGATATCGGGCTCAGATTCCTTATCCAGGCCGATAACCTTAGCATAGCAGCCACCCTCAAAGTTGAACACGCCATTGTCGTCCCAGCCGTGCTCGTCATCACCGATCAGCAGACGCTTGGGATCGGTGGACAGGGTGGTCTTGCCGGTACCGGACAGGCCGAAGAACAGAGCGGTGTTCTCACCGTTCATGTCGGCGTTGGCGGAGCAGTGCATGGAAGCAATGCCCTTCAGAGGCAGGTAGTAGTTCATCATGGAGAACATACCCTTCTTCATTTCGCCGCCGTACCAGGTGTTCAGGATAACCTGCTCACGGGAGGTGATGTTGAAGGCCACGCAGGTCTCAGAGTTCAGACCCAGCTCCTTGTAGTTCTCAACCTTAGCCTTGGAGGCGTTGTAAACGATGAAGTCAGGCTCGAAGTTGGCCAGCTCTTCAGCGGAAGGAGCAATGAACATGTTCTTAATGAAGTGAGCCTGCCATGCCACCTCCACGATGAAACGAACGCTCATACGGGTATCAGCGTTGGCGCCGCAGAAGGCGTCAACTACATACAGCTTCTTGCCGGACAGTTCCTTCATAGCCAGCTCCTTGACCACATTCCAGGTCTCCTGGCTCATGGGGTGGTTGTCGTTGGCGAACTCCTTGGAGGTCCACCACACGGTGTCCTTGGAGTTGTCATCCATGACGATGAACTTATCCTTGGGGGAACGGCCGGTGTAGATACCGGTCATCACGTTCACAGCACCCAGCTCAGTGACCTGGCCCTTTTCGTAGCCGGTCAGAGAGGGATCGGTCTCTGCGATGAACAGTTCCTCGTAGGAGGGGTTATGGACAATCTCGGTAGTACCGCTGATGCCATACTTGCTCAGATCAATCTGTGCCATTTTAATTACCTCTTTCATAATCAAAGTAATGCTGATCCGGTCAGAAAAAAAAGATAAATCAGCATCCTATAGTTTGCAAAGTTATCATACCGCATTTGAAAATAAAAAGCAATGCATTATTTATTGAATTTTTTCTGAACAATTACCCCTATTTTCCGTCATATCCACGAAAACAATATAAATAAAGGAAAATGCTATTTACATTTATTTTCATATATGTTAAAATGTTAGTGGTGGAGGATGGGATTTATCACACTCTGCTGTTATAAAAATGTCTTAATTTATTTATAAAATACTGTTTTCTATGGAGGTTTTGCAACAAATGGCTAAAAAAATACAGTTTGTGGAGACCGTTCTGCGTGATGCCAACCAGTCTCTGATTGCCACCCGCCTGCCCTTTGAAAAATTCGAGCCCATGCTGGAGACCATCGACAAGGCCGGTTTCTATGCCTGTGAGTGCTGGGGCGGTGCAACATTCGATGTTTGTCTGCGCTACCTGCACGAAGAT
>JAZNHQ010000120.1:0-8268 GCA_045577035.1 Faecousia sp.
TGCATAGGTCAGCATATTTTTCAGTGCGTCGCTGCTGGAATCCTTGCGATACATACGGGTGATGTAATCCATGGGACTATAGCTTACAGTCAGGTTCTTCGAGCCGTCGGAAACAACAACCTGAACCTTGGTGTCCATAGCTTGCGGATTCAAATCCGGCACTTCTACATAGATCATTTCGTGATTTGTCCCAGTTTCACAGGCTTCGCCGTTACAGGTATAGGTGTAGCTTCCGCTTCCGGTAACATTGAAGTAGAAACGCAGAGCGATCTTGCTGCGGAAAACCATACTGACACCGTAAAAGCTTACGCCGCTCAGACTGCCGGAAACATCCGTACTGGGAACTTCCTCAGGAATTGCCTGATTGCTTTCCAGCTCGCAGCCGGCATTGGCAGGATTGCCGGTATTGACACCGAAGTAGCCCTGTGCCGCTGCACCGTAGTTCAGCATCCACTTAACCAGGCTCTTCAGCTCCTCGGTGTACTTACCTGCCAGAATGGCATCGGCATAGTCCCGGATGGAGGAGGTTTTCTCCAATACGGTCTGGCCGCCGGAAACCAGGGTCAGCTTCACCTGGGCAGTCATTTGGGCTGCGCCCAATGCCACGGGGAATACATAGCCATTGTCTCCTGCGGTCATTTCGCTGACCGTAAAGGTCTCGTAGGTCTGACCGTCTACCGTAACGGTCATCACGCCGTCAGTGGCGTGCTCAGCGGAGATATTTGCGTAGAAACGCAATGTCAGGTCTTCGCCCAGTTGCAAATCCGTGCCAACCCATTGGGTCGTGCCGGATTCGGTGGCAAGTGCGCTGATGGGGAGCATACCCAGAATCAACACAAGTGCCAACAAGAGAGAACAAACTTTCTTTGCCGTTTTTTGCATAATAACATCCTTTCGTATTTTATTTTCAGGAAACCTCTGAAAGGTATTTTCAGAGGCTTCCCTAAGTTTTAAGAGATTCCCCAATCTCTGTAGACTTCCGTAAGTTCACGTTGCTCATACTCATGCGTAATACCCAACGCGATACAGTCTGCCTTAAAGGACTGCTTCATCTGCAGAACCTGCTCGGCGCTATAGATTCCGGAGTGGGAGGTAATCAGCTCATAACGCAGGAATATACTCTCCATTTTCACATGGTTCATATAGATTTCATAATTGGGATCGGTGTTTTTGCCCTCATTCAGCGCCTCATACGCCTGATCGATCAAGCCCTGCCAACGCAGCAGCATTTCTCTTGGCCAATAGTTCTCACCTACCAGGACGCTATAGATATCACCGGTATACTCTACCGGGTAAGCCTGTTCCAAATAGCGCATCCAGCTCTGCAGCTCCTCAAAATACTGCTGCATCGGTGCTGCGGCTGCGCCGTAGTAATTTTGGAAAAAGTCATTCACCATATCCTGATAGCTCAGGCTCAGATCCATTGCCGCCAGGCTGTCGGTATAGACCTTCAGGCTGGTAAAGCCGGTGGAGCAAGCCATATTGTGCTGACCCTGAATCATTACGATATCCACTTTGTTTTCATAACAGAACCGAAGGTTTTCCACATCCGAATCCCAACTGTCAAAGGGATACAGATAGCCGGAATAGTTGGTTTGATACAGCCAGTAATACATCTTGCTGCTGAGCGTTGACCAGGCCTTCATCATTTCCGCAGATTCCACATTTTCCTGCTCATAGAAATTGTGAATGTATTTGGCCTCGATGGGTGCATAGATTACGCCCACATCCTCGTCACATACCAAGGACGGATCGTTGGGGGTATAGGTGCCGTCACTGTTTTTGACAACAGGCGGTTCCACAAACTTGTGATACGCCATTAAGTATAATGTAAAATCTCTCTTTTCCGTGCCGTTTTCATCGGCATATTTTTGCAGACCGCTTTGTATCTTTCGGCTCAGCATATTGGTAAACTGAATAACTGCCGCACTGCGGGTACCGTACTGCTTTGCAGAGTCGCTACAGGCCTGGCATTGACAGGAGGTCCAGGTGTCGGCCATGGTAAACTGGCCTGCGTGGATATTCGGGTTTGCCATAATATTTTCCAGCATTACCCGTGCCGCTTCGGAGGTCATTGCATCCAGCTCCTCCGCATCGCCGCCGGCAGTATAGCAAAGCTGATCCTTTTGAGCCGAGAACCACGCCGGATGCTCCTGGTAGTAGGTCTCTACCGGCAGGTACAGTAAGCTGGTATGGTTATCCTGACTCTGAATGCTTAAAAACTGGGTCTTATAATCCGAATATCCCATCAAATACAGGGCATCTGCGGAGAAGGTGTCACGCCAGTTGCCCAGCAGAATGTTGCCAATGTCCGGCTTTTCAGTGATTTCCATATCCGGCAGTGTGGTGCCATCCTTGGTGTAGACAAAGGTGTCCTGACCGTAGACCTGCATACCCAAAACATGCTTCAAAAACGCAATCACCGCATACCGTGCGCCAAAATCCTGCTGTGTCATTAAAAACACATTGTCGCCAGCGGTTTTAATATAGTAGCCGGTACTGTCCAGATCCACGGCAGGCATAGTCAGGCCTGCCTTTTTAAACAGATCGGCATCATTGAAAACAATAAACTTTCCGCCTGTATCAAATTGGGATGCCTCGGCGTATTCCAGCCGACAGCCGGTAACCCTTTCCACATAACGCAGAATATAGTCTGCGGCAGTTTCGTTTGCCTCTCCTTCTGCCACAATCAGCTTGTAATCCGATGCCCCGTTCACCACAAAGGGTCGGGTGCTTTCTGTTACAGATACTTGATGCAGCGTGGCATTCACCTTGTGGGACACATAATCCTCTACCGGATTTACCGCAGACGCATTTTGGTCGCCGATGCCCTTTTCGCCGCAACCGGAAAGCAGCAGCACCAGGGAAAGACATCCGGCACAAAGTGCCTTGATTTTTCTGTTCATATCCCCGCCTCCTTACTTTCCGTCATCTGTGACCGTCACAGACCAGGTCTTATTACAGATATAGCCGTCACTGTCTACCGCCATAACGGTGAATTTATACGTTCCGGCTTGGGTAGCCCATACAGAATTGGAATCTGCCGGGATCGTAACGATCACACCGCTGGGGCCGGTAACAGTCTTGAGCACGATCAGCTCCTCTGCCGGAGTCTTGCTGTCGGATACGGTAAACTCCGGAATGCAAAGCGCATCGCCTGTCTTGGCTTTCGTGGGCAAATCACCCTTGAACTGAATCACAGGCGCAGAGCCATCCACAATATGCAAAACATAGGAAAGACCGCCTTCTTTTTCGCTAAAGCTTTCCTCGGTGGTATAAATCACATCATACCGACCTTCCGCTGTGGCGGTAATGGTGTACTCCCGGTTGGGGTCAACATTTTCCAGTACTGTACCGTCATCGGCAGTAACGACTGTATCGCCCTGCTTCACGGTGAGGTGGAATGTAATATTGGGATTGAGCACATCCGCCGCATAAGCCGCTGGCAGAACGATCTGCGTGCCTGCCTCGAAGCGACCGCCGTAGCTGCCAGTCACATCAATCCAAGCCTCCACACGGTCACGGTTGGAGTTGTTTAATGTATGGTTATTCAATGACACCAAACGAAGCTGTGCGCCCGCATCCGCTTCCCGGAAGGCCATAGAGAGGGTAAGATAGTGGGAATCAAAGTCCGTAAATTCACCGATATCAATATCAAAGCCGGCAATTTGCAGCTTGCCTTCCGCATAGGTAATGCGCACCTGATGGCCCGCATTCAAGCTGACCTCGCCCATATAAAGGACGGTATTGCCCACCTGAACACCCAGGACGCCATTTTTTTGAAGCAGCTCCACCGCCAAGCACTTGGAGGTGTCTGCAGAATCCCGGAAGGTCAGTACCATGCCATCAAAGTCTGCCTTGCCCGCTACGCCCTCAAGCACCATAGAGAAGTCGGTCGCCAGCAGGGGGTTAGCAAAGGTCCAATGGGCATCGGGCGCATCGACTGTAAAGAGCATACCCTTTTCCTCGCGGGTACAGGTAAAGCCCTGACCTACAAAATAGTTTTCCAAAAACAGTCTTGTCTTGCCTTCGTCGGAGTCAAATGCCTTTATGACCGGTCTTTCCACCTGATAAACCGCGCCCTCACATTCAAACACAATGGTCACCAGGTCCATATTGTTTTCCACGCGGACCGCAAAGGGCTTTCCCGCCTCTATCGCAGCAGTACCGGCGGCATCCTGGATCTTGCCTGTGGCTAATTTTTTCTCTACCGTGCCGCTGCGGTAATCATGAAAGTACACGCTGGGGAAGGCATACTGGGAATCCTCAATCAGATACTCCGGCAGCTCGATCCGGTCTACCATGATCGGCTTGTCTCCGATATCGACCTGAATGGTCTGTTCCAGGGTTTGGCTCTGGCCGGCACAGTCGGTGATCTGATATGTGAGCTGATACTGCCCCGCTGTCTCAAAGCAGTAATTTTCCGTCAGCACCGTCTGCTCACCGTTTACGGTGGTAAAGATCCGCACAGCGGGCAGACCGCTGTGGCAGGTGGTGGTGTATTCGGCAGGCACGAAGTATTCGCCCAACACATATTGGGTTTTGGCCTCACCGACAAACGCAATGGTAGGCTTTTCCACCTGTTCCAGGGATTTGATCCACAGGATCTCCCGTCCCAGGTTGCCATAGGCATCGGTAGCCTCGTAAACAATGGCATAATCGCCTACATAGTTTGTTTCAAAATATCCGTCCTCAATATTTAAAATCGAGGCATCCGGAGAGCTGTAGTTGTACCAGGCAGATACCCGTACATCAGATACTGTGCCGGTATTATCCTTCGCTGTTGCGGCAGGCACGCTGTAGATGCCGCCTTTTACGGCTGCCGGAGGTGTTTCATACGGGGTCTGTATTTGAAATTCAGGCGGCTCGGTGTCCTTGATGATCCTCTGAGACAGGTCCAGATCGCCAACAGTGCTTAGGAAGAAGTTGGCTGTAAGACCCTTGTAGTTTTCTGCCCAGACAGTCAAATAAGCCTTACCGCTGGGGAAACCGCCCCAAGGGGACTTCTGATACTCTACACTGTCTAAGTCCACAACCATATTGCCGTTTGCAAGGATCTGCATTGTGGCCGTGTCAAGGCTCAGATTGATACCGGTGTTCAGCACATCGGTACATTCATAGGCGAAGCCGTGGTAAATATTTCTTCCCCACAGACCCTCTGTCCAGAACTTGTCAGCGTAGTCATCGAAGCCGATGATCTCCTGACCGTTACCGCCGGCGGTAACGTAGGAAGCTCTGATATCCGGACTGTTGCTGTACTGACGCACAGACATATATAATGTAATTTCAGGATTTTCCGCATCCGTGAACTGAAAGCACAGCTTTTCATAATCCAGCGTTCCAACCTTTTCAGGAATAACAAAGCCCTGGATCAGCATACCGTCTTCCAACGCATCTATGGAAATAGGAGCATTCAATTTCAGCTTATCGCCGTATTTCAGAGATACATGCAAGCCGGATACGCCCTGAACACTGGGTGCCTTCCCGTAAACCGCGGTGGAATCCTCCGAGGTCAACACGCAAAATTCCTGCATTACCAGGAAAGAAACCTCATCCACATATACCTTACCATTGGCTACAGCTGTGTACACGACTGTGTATTTGCCCGCATCGTTCAGGGCAAATTCTTGCCTGGAGGTAACTGTTCCGTCGGGCAAGCGTACAACCGCAGTGACCTCAGCCTGCTGCCCGTCAACATTCATTTCCCGTTGGGGCACGGTGAAAATGGTCCCCAGGTCATACTGCTGCTCGATTTTCGCAGGCAGCCATGTCGCTTTTGCTTCGATTTCACCCACAAACAAGACTCCGGCAACAACAGCAAAACACAGTATCGCGCTGATGAGTCTCAAGTGTTTTTTCATCGTTCCATCTCCTTATGCTTATGCTGCTTAATAAACCATCTGCCCCCAGATATTCTTATACTGGCTGAGCATGCCGTTAAAGTAATCCGCCAAATCTACTTCGCCCTTACGCATAGGCACGCTGGGGCTGCCGTAATGTGTGCCGCCAATGATGCTCTCCCACATATCCACCATGGTGAAGCTGCCTGCCTGGTTCACGTAAATGGGCTCAGCGGAATAAGGGAATACGATCTCGGAATTCTTCTGCAGTTCCATAACGGAACGACCGAAATTGGTCATCTGCGTCATCTGTTCGTCTGTGATCTCATACTTCAGTGCCTTGGGCGTATTGGTTACCTGAGAGAACTCAACCAGTGCCTGGTTGGAATAAGCAAACCGGATGAAGTCCAATGCGATGGGTTTCTTCCACTCTTCAATATTTGCCTTCATAAAGCACAGAGAATAGCTGTTCTCGCACAGGGTGTTAACACCAAGCTCATTGGCATCAAGCTTGGGCAGAGGCATGATCGCAAACTTTCTGTTCTGCTGAGAATAGCTGTCGCCCATAGCGTCAACCATATCCTTGTAGGTGGCCTGTGCCTCGTTCTCCCACCATGTGCCCTCCACCAGCATCGCAATGGGGGCCGTCTGACCGTTGTCGTGACCGGCGTAGAGGAAATCCTCCTGCGCGTTCATATGGGAATACGCAGTGTTGAAGCCCAGTTCATTATAATAAGCATCGTTGGATACCATCTGCTCCAGGAAGCTCAGTGCGTAGTATCTGCCCTCGGTTCGAAGCATTTCGTAGCCGTTTGCGGCAGTAATGGTGGTGGGCTGTGCGTCCTTCACAAAGCCGGTACCTGTAACGGTGCCCAAGTTTTTAGCAGTGCCGTTCATCGTGAAGTTCAGCATTGTCTGCTCTCTGCCCTCAACATTAGCCAGCAGTGCCTGCAGCAGGTTGCCAATGTAGTCATCCCGGTTCGCGCCGTTCCAGTTCATAGGGGTCTGGCCGTTGGAAGCGATGTAATCACACAGAATGAAAAATTCCTCATAGGTTGCGGGCAGGCCGTCATCGGCAGTGCCATACTGGCCGTCGGGGCCGGCGCTCTTTTCATCGGTGCTTCTGACGATGAAGTAGTCCTCAATATTCTGTGCATCGGTTACATCCTTTGCAAAATAGTACTTTTCCTTTTCAAACAGGTCCACATTGTACATCAGGCTTGTGTAGGACGCGTAATGGGGAATAGCGTAGTACTTGGTCTGACCATTATCATCTACACCTAAGTATTCCTTCTGCTCCTCGTACATCTTGCCTTCTATTGTGGTTCCGGCAGGATCACCGTAAGATGCCATATCACCGGTAACCGCTTCAGTAATGTCTGCCAAAACGCCCTTGTTCAAAAGGGAATAGTAGTATGCCTTCTCTGCGAAGTAGATTTCTTCCTTGTTGTGCAGGATTTTGTCTTCCAGCTCGGTGGCCAGCGCTTTTTCGTTGTTAATGATGATCTGAATACCCTTTTTGCCTTCTTCATAGACATCGTCCTTATGAAGTTCTTCATAACGGTCTTTCAGGTTTTTCAGCCACTCCACGCCGTAACCACCGTTAAAGTTGTGGATAAATAACTGGGTACGCTCGGTATCCAACGATTCAGCATTCCCCTCAGGCCCTCCGGAACCGGAGTTTCCGCAGGCTGCCATACTCAGGCTCATCACCAGTGCCAGCAGCAAGGCCACAATACGGTTTAGGTACTTACTCTTTTTCATTGTTCATTCCTCCATATTGATTCAAGAATTTTTTATATGTATCGTACGCAAATGGCACATATCCGCTTAGGTAGTGATTGCATCCCGACCCCAACGGGGTTTTCCACGACACCATCAAGATCCGTTTTTCTGCATAAGAATACGGAATCTGTTCCAGCAGAAGTACCTCTTCTCCCACCGACGCTTCACCGGTAGTCAGCACCTCTTCCGTCAAAGCATCCTTCACCTCGTAGCTGCAAGGCAAAACCTTGCCTGTGTCATTGACGGCCTTCAGCCCAATGCTCCAGTTCTCCGGTTCTGAGAAAGCCAGGAGGAACGGCTGCTGTACATTTTTAATGTAATGATAGGCCAGCTTCTTTTGGTAGTAGTAATCCACCACGGCATCGGAAAACTGTGGCCAGCCGTCGATCAGATTCCACCAAATAATACCGCCCCGTTTTCCCTTATCCATGCGGAACAGTTCAATAAAGAATTTCATTGCCTCCGCCTGAGATATCTGACTGGCGAGGGCAAAATCTTCTATATTCGCGGGAACAAAGCCGAATAGCTCCCGAATCTGATCTGCCATCAGCTTAATGCGGTATGTCCAGGGGCCCTCCTTGGCAGGATTGGAGCAGTGAATGATCCAATCTTCATTCTCCTGCCACGGCCACACCTTTTCCCC
>JAZNHQ010000121.1:0-12661 GCA_045577035.1 Faecousia sp.
GCACCACGCAAAACACCTCTGATTGTGCGGTTAATAGCCTTACAGGCTGCTATCAAAACTGGGGAGGCCTAATCTGTACTGTGGGTTTCCATCGGATACGAGGAAGCTCAAGAGTATAGGAAAGCCAAGGGTCAGTATCTAAGACCCTCTCAGTGGGAAGATCTCACCTGCGAGGTCTTTATCTGAATAAGTTTTATCCCGGGTTACCAGAAATGGTAACCCGGGATTTTTTCGTTTTTGCGGCACATTCGACTGTTTATCCTCGGAGCGGTACAATCATGGTAGAAAACAAACAAAGGAGGATTGACCATGAATATCTCTTATATCCGCTCCGGGGACTACTTCATTCCAGATTTGAAGCTACCGGAAGAGACCCGTCCTATCGGCAGATGGGGCCGCATGCACCGGAACTATCTAAAAGAACAGGACACCCGAGAGAAGCAAAATTTTTGCAAGAGAATGTCGGATTGCCACAGATTATTGCTATTCTGTAAGGTACATATTCCGATTCACTGTCTAATCACAAAAAAGATATTCCCTTGTTACTTTATATCTCTTTTGTATTTTGTCGGTTCTGTTTATCCTTTAGCAGAAAACAGCTCGTGTATGCAATTTTATGAGAGCCGTAGTAATACTGTAAGCCGTTTGCCTTACAGATCTCCAGCACCACCATACCGTAGGCTTCCATCGAGGAAGTCATCTTGTCCGGAAAACGGCAGGGTTCGTCAGGGTAGGTGCATTGGGCACACTGGGTGCAGCAGCCGGCGCCGATAGCCAGGACGGGGATGCCCGCATCCCGCAGCGCTTCGTACATTTCGGAGAAATGCTCCTTATGTTCGGCTTCGATTTCCATCATGGCTTCAAAATCGTAGCTGTCTTCGATGTCACCGTAGGTCTGCACCAGAATGCCCCGGGTGCAGGCTTTCAGTCTTTCACCGCATTCTTCCAGGGTGCCGCAGCCGGGAGGGCAACTCCAGCGCTTGCCGTACTGACCGCAGGAATTGGCAGCGCACATATCCCGTACTTCCGTTTTCAGTTCGATGGTTGCGGGATTCAGGGCAGCCCAGGCGGAAAAGCCGACATCTCGCGCCATTTCACAGAGTTGTTCGTAAGTCATTCGTCTTCCTCCTCGCAAAATCCCAACGCATCAACAAAGCAATCCTGGAACTGAGGCAGACTTGCCAGTTCCAAAAATTCGGTATTCTTTGCCAATCTCTGGCTGTATACAAATTCTGCCCGATTCAGGGCACAGAGCTTGGCACCTTCGCCGGCAGCGTTGCCGATGGGTATGATCCGATTCTGGAGAATCGGGGGAATCATACCGATACGGCAGGCAGAAACGGGATTCATGTAATTGCCGAAGGCCCCGGCCAGGTAAACCTTGCGGATATCCGCCACCTCCGCACCCAGTTTTTCCGCCAATAACTCAATCCCCGCCCGGATAGCTGCCTTGGCAAGCTGAACCTCTCGGATATCCTTTTGAGTCAATGTTACATTGTCACACAGTTCGTACTGCTTTCCCTCCAGCCGTCCGGATTCGTCGATGGTCTCTTGATCCAGCAACACAGCCACCAAATCCAGCAGACCGGAACCGCATAAGCCCTTTGCAGGCGCGTCGCTGATGGTATGGTATTGGATTTTTCCGTTCTCCACCCAAACATGGTCCACCGCGCCTTCTGCTCCACGCATACCGCAGGATATTTTCGCACCCTCGAAAGCAGGGCCGGCAGCAGTGGAGCAGGCGATCCTGCGATTGTTGTTGCCCAGTACCATTTCACCGTTGGTGCCGATGTCGATCAATAATGTCAGTTCTTCCTGCCGGTCGAACCGGGTTGCGACCATACAGCCCACCGTATCGCCGCCCACAAATCCAGCAATATTGGGTAGAATTCGGATACCGTTTTGCTCTATTGCTTCGGAAACACCCGGCATATAGGGAGGTGTCACCAGGGGTTTGGGGTCAATATCCAGCAGTAGGTGGTGCATAGCGGTATTGCCCACAATGGCAGATACGGTGATCTGGTCGGGAGAAATACCAACCTTTTCAGCAACCTCTTCTGTCAGCTTCCCCATAGCCTCCCGGATGCAGGAGGACAAAGCATCGTTGTTTTCGTTCAGAGCATACTGAATGCGGGAAATTACGTCAGCCCCATGCTGACTTTGGGGATTCATGGTACTACCTTGGGCCAACAGGGTGCCGCTGCAGCCGTCCAGCAGATAGGCCACTACGGTGGTGGTGCCGATATCGAAGGCCAAAACATATTCGTTTTCGCCGTCGGGCTGGGTGGTCACGGATATGCCGGTTGTCAGGATCCGTACATTCTCTTCTTCCTCGGTCTGGACGGTCATATCCCTGTCCACGAGAGTCTGGCAGGCCAGTACTTCTGCACCTTCCAGCAGTACCCGGCACTTGCCGCAGGTTCCTTTGCCGCCGCAGGGCGCATCCGGACGCAGTCCTGCCAGGATCTGTGTCTGAAGCACCGTAGTACCGGCAGGAACAGTTACGCTCCGGTCATTCGGCAAAAATGTTACGGTGTATTGCATCATAAAGAACCTCCGGCGAATGGTGGATAGGGGCCGATGTTACCATCGGCCCCTCGATCATTACATATCAATTAGCCAACCAGTTCCTTTGCCTTTTTGGCGGCGGTGGCGGCATCGGGAGTATAGGCATCCGCACCAACCTTGTCGGCAAACTCCTGGGTAATGGGAGCACCGCCTACCATTACCTTGTAGGATTTTCCGGTAGCCTTCAGCGCAGCAACGGTAGCCTCCAGAGCAGGCATCGTGGTAGTCAGCAAGGCAGAGCAAGCCACAATCACAACGCCATCTTCCTCAGCCGCAGCCACGAACTTCTCAGCAGGAACATCAACGCCCAGGTCAACAACCTCGAAGCCAGCGGATTCGATCATCATGGCAACCAGATTCTTGCCGATGTCGTGCAGGTCACCTGCGACGGTGCCGATAACGACCTTACCCAGAGCGCCGGCAGCGCCGGATGCCAGATGAGGCTTCAGAACCTCGACGCCCTTCTTCATGGCCTTGGCCGCGATCAGCATTTCGGGAACGAAAATCTCACCGTTCTTGAACTTTTCGCCCACTACATCCATAGCGTCAATCATCTTTCCCAGAATCTCGCCTGCGTCAAAACCGGCATCCAGAGCTTCCTGAACAGCGGCGGGGGTCAGCTTAGCCTTACCACGGGAAACCAGATCATAAACTTTTTCGATAGCCATTTGTGTGTTCTCCTTAGTTAAGTATTTTAGTTTTTAACAGGTCCGAACAAACCTTCACGATATGCGCCAATGTATTCCATGCAGTAGTCATCCAGGCCCAACAGCGCCTCGGTAGCGAAGATGACACCCATCATATCCCGGTTGGTGGGATCCAGGATGGCGGAGTCCAGGCCGGCGTTCATAGCCAGAACGGTGAAGCCCAGGTTGATCATCTTACGAACGGGCAGGTTGAAGGAAATGTTTGAAACAGCAGCAGTGATGTGAATGCTGGGATACTTTTCTCGGACAGTGGAAATCACTTCGATATTGGTTTCAATACCGTTCTCAGAGGTACAGAGCATCTCCACCAAAGGATCGATATGGATCCGACTGGGAGAAATCCCGTACTCCTTCGCTTTTGCCATGATCTTGTCGAAGACCTTCAGCCGGTCAGCGGCATTCTTGGGAATGCCGGTGTCGTCACTCAGCAGCGCGATCACCTGCCAGCCCTTGTTCTCCGCCAGAATGGGGAAAATCTTATCGATCTTGTTGCCTTCACCGGACACGGAGTTGATCAGGCCGGGGCGCTTGCAGAACTTCCAGGCCTCCGCCAGAACATCGGCAGAGGGGCTGTCCACGGCAATGGGCAGATCTGAAACCTCCTGGATGCACTCGATCATCCATTTCAGAGTTTCCACTTCCACTTCTTCAGGGACAGAAGCGCAGCAATCGATAAACGTTGCACCGGCCTCTTCCTGTGCGATGGCTCTGGCCTTGATGAAAGCTGCGTCCCGTTCAGCGATGGCCTTGGCAACTGCTGGAATGGAGCCATTAATCTTTTCGCCAATAATAATCATAGGAATTATTCCTCCTGAAGATCCCGGAAATCAACCGAACATGATCTGGATGGGGCAGCGGGCTGCTTCCAGTTCTTCCTGAGTCCAGCCATAGGTACGGGTGTTATACTCGTCGATGGCCTTGGTCAGAGAAACATAGGTGCCGGGGAAGGTAGAACCGGGGCCACCCTGAACAATGCAGGGGATGAAGTACTTGTTTCCGCAGCGCTCAATAGCGGTTTCAGCAGCCTTTGCGCAGTCAGCATCCGTCCAGCCAGGGAAGTCAACCTGCTTGTTATCGATTTCACCCATGAAGGCCATCTTGCCGCCGTACTGCTTGATCAGTTCGGGGTTGTTGTTGGACTTCAGGCAGCCCTGAAACACATCAATACCCATTTCGATCATAGTGGGCATCAGGTTTGCGCAGTAGGAGTCTGCATGGTGAATGACAAATTCACAGCCATGGGACTTATAGTAGCCATAGATTCTCTGATAGGGTTCCAGGAAGAATTCCTTAAACATTTCAGGGCTCAGGAAGGAATTCAGTTCGCTGCCCCAGTCATCATGATGGAAAACAGCATCGGGATGCAGGTTTTCACAGACACCCTTGGCCAGTTCCACTTCCCAGTCGGCCAATGCATCAATCAGTTCGTGCATCTCATCCGGATACTCATAGAAGGCCATCAGTGCTTCTTCCATGCTCATAAGATGATGGCAGCGTTCAAACAGACCGCCAACAACCAGAACTGCCTTATAAGCCTTGGTCCCATCAACTGCGTCATACATACCCTTGCAGATCGCCCACTGTTCCGGTGTGAACTCCAGAGAGGGGAACTTCACATACTCACGCCAGTTTTCAATATCCTTCAGGACGATCTTATCGGGGGTGTGAACGGGGAACTGCCCGGGAACATTAGCCGGCCAGGAATTGGTGACACCCCAGGCGTCCACAACATCGGGGCCGCCCTTCACAGCCCGGGGACCACCAAACATCATGAACGGATGCAGCAGCAGCTGTACCGCCTCGTACTGGTTGCTGATACGGTCAGGGTTTCCACCACGAACAACCTCGCGGAAATTTTCTTTTGCAGTCAGCATAAGGTTTCCTCCGTAAATATAGAAATAAATGTCCGATTCATTCTACAAATAATAATTCCAACAAAGGCGAAGAATTTGCAGAATATCCTATGTAAGACCATATCATCATGCAGTTCTTTTGTCAATTAGTCACAAACGATATGCTATTTTTTCAAAAACACTATGTACATTTTACAAATAATTTGTATTTTTTCAAAAAGGAAAAGCAGATTAATGGTAGCAGCAGGGATGCTGGATGTGATATAAGGAGAACATGGATTGTTATGCTTAGCTGCACATTCTAAAGGAGGTTGTACCATGCAAATCAAATACCCCCATCTTTGTTCTCCCATCACCATAGGAAATGTGACTTTCCGCAACAGAATGTTCGCTGCACCAGTAGGAGGTACTGATATTACCGCGGACTGCTGCGTAGGCCCCCGCACTCCAGCTTTTTATGAAATGAAAGCAAAGGGTGGCGCCGCTGCGGTGACAGCCAGTGAGCTTGTGGTACACCCCGAAACAGATGCCTCTCATATGTTCCACCTGAACTTAACAACACCCGGCAATCTGGCCAGCTGGACCTGGGTAGCCGATTCCATTATGCGTCACGGCGCTGTGCCCAGTGTAGAGCTGAGCCACTCCGGTCAGTATGCTGGTACTTATCTGGTAGATAAGAATAAAAAGCAAGGCCTGAGTCAATACGGTCCCAGTAACTGGATCCGTCCCGATGGCATTCCCGTAAAGGCCCTGACCAAAGAGCAGATTACCAGCATCGTAAAGGCCTACGGGGAAACCGCAGCCCTTGCAAAAAGAGTTGGCTTCCAGATGGTCATGGTTCACGGCGGCCACGGCTGGCTGATCAACCAGTTTCTCTCCCCTGCCTTCAACCACCGCACCGACGAATACGGCGGCAACTTTGAAAACCGCATGCGTTTCTGCCGGGAAGTGCTCCAGTCCGTCCGGAATGCCGTTGGCCCTGGTTTCCCCATCGAGTTCCGGATGAGCGGCAGTGAACTGTTTGAAGGAGGCTATACGCTGGAAGACGGTGTCGAAATTGCCAAGGCTGTGGAAGATCTAGTCAGCCTGATCCATGTTTCTGCCGGTTCTTATCAGTTTGGATTCTTCACCACCCATCCTTCCATGTTTTCCAATCATGGCTGCAATGTTTATCTGGCCGCTGAAATCAAAAAACACGTGAAGATTCCTGTGGCTACCATTGGCGCTCTAAACGACCCCGCTCAGATGGAAGAGATCGTTGCCTCCGGCAAAGCCGATGTGGTGGAAATGACCCGGGCATTGCTGGCTGACGCAGAACTGCCCAATAAGGTGCTTGCCGGCAAGGAGGATGAGATCGTCCACTGCCTGCGCTGCTTCACCTGTATGGCGGAGCGGCCCACCACCGGAACCCGCCGCTGTACGGTCAATCCTCTGATTGGCCGTGAGTGCGAGGGGATGTCCGTTTCTGCTGCACCCAAGGCAAAGAAGGTCCTGGTGGTTGGCGGCGGTGTAGCCGGCATGAAAGCTGCCATCACCGCAGCAGAGCGCGGCCACAGTGTCATTCTGTGTGAAAAGACCGATGCCCTGGGCGGTATTCTGAAGAGTGAGCAAGCCATTCCCTTCAAGTATGAGATGTACATGCTGAGCCTGTCTTTGACCAAGCAGATGCAGACACAAGGTGTGGACATCCGTTTGAACACCCCTGTCACTCCCGAACTGGTAGCCGAGATTGCTCCCGATGCCATGATTCTGGCTGTGGGCTCCAACCCCATTGTGCCTTCTCTGCCCGGCATGGAGGGGGACAATGTGATCGTCGTCAACGATTATTATCTCAAGAAGGACCAGGTCGGTGATACGGTTGCGGTACTGGGCGGCGGTCTTGCCGGCTGCGAGTGCGCCGTACATCTTGGCATGGAGGGCAAAGCAGTTCATCTGGTGGAGATGCGAGACACTCTGGCTCCGGACTGTAATATCCGCCACCGTCCCATCCTGATGCAGCAGGTAGAAAAATACACCACCGCGCATACCGGTCTGCAGGGTCTGCAGGTCACGGAAGACGGACTGATTTGCCGTAATGCCGCAGGTGAAGAAGTACTGATCCCCGGCAAGACCGTTGTCTGCGCAGTGGGTCAGCGGGCGAACCGTGCAGTTGTGGAGCAGTTGCGTTACAGCGCTCCCTGGGTCCGGGAGATCGGTGATTGCGCCCGGGTATCCAACATTACCAACGCAATCTATCAGGGTTATCACGCAGCATTGGATATCTAAACGGAAGGAGCGGCACTTTATGGGATACATCATTCATAATCTGGATGCACAGACCTGGCTGATTGAAGAAGAGGCTCAGTGTAATGTGTACATGTATTTGCTCGCAGGCAGTGAGAAGGCACTGCTGATCGATACCGGTTACGGAACCATCCCCCTGGGTGAAATTGTCAGTTCTCTAACATCTCTTCCAGTGACTGTTCTGTGTACCCACGGTCATTTCGATCACATCGGCGGTCTCGGTTTTTTCTCTACCGCCCTGATGCACCGCGCTGACCGCGATCTTTACCTCCAGCATCGGCAGGAAGTCCGAAAAATTGCTCCTAATTGTATCGCGCCGGATGCTGTCGATGAGCTGAAGTGGTTTGAAGGCGAAATGACACTGGATTTAGGCGGACGCACGCTGGAAATTTTCCCAGTTCCCGGCCATACCAAAGGCTGCGTGGCCATTCTGGACATGGAACGCCGACAAATTTTTACCGGCGACACCTGCTGCAAGGCTGCAGTTCTGCTGAATTTCGATCATTCCGCAGATGTGGCCACCTTCCGCAATTCCATTGTCGCCATTCTGGACAAACAGCCCCGGTATGACACCACCTGGCCTTCACACCACGCAAAGCCCGTTGGTGCAGAAATCCCCCTTCAGTTTTTGGAGGCCACCAACCTGATTCTGGAGGGCAAGGCAGACATAAACGAGATTCCCCACCCCTTTGGCAAAGCCAAAATGTTTGCACACAAAGACATCTGCGTTATGTACTGAAAAAGTCCGGAGGAAATTCCTCCGGACTTTTTTATATGCGGATTCCGTTTTCATCAAAGTAGTGGAACCGTTCCCGGTCACATTGGACCCGCACCGACTGTCCGCGACGGAAGGCAAACGGCGTATCAGTGACAGCCACAAACTGTTGATCCTGATACTTTAGATGCAGTACCGTTTCACTTCCCAACTGTTCCGTATATTCCACAGTTGTTTCCGCTCCTTCACCAAGTGTCACATGTACAGGCCTCAGTCCAACATATCTGGTTCCGGCAGGGACCTCAGACCGACTGCCCAGCAGTTCCACACGCCCGGGCACCATTTCTTCCACCGGGAAAATGTTCATCTGGGGTGTTCCCAGCGCCAGAGCGCAGTCAATATCCGCCGGACGGTTATAAATCTCTGCCGGGGTTCCGTCCTGCAGAATAATACCGTCCCGCATCACCAGAATCCGCTGACCCAGCAGAATGGCTTCCTGCTGGTCGTGGGTCACATAGATGAATGTAGTACCTAGTGCGGCGTGAATCTTTTTCACCAACTGCCGCAGAGATGCCCGGAGCTGTGCATCCAGATTGCTGAAGGGTTCATCCATCAGGAAAACTTTTGGTTTACGCACCAGTGCCCGTGCAATGGCCACCCGCTGAAGCTGACCGCCGGAAAGCTGGGACGGAAGCCGGTCCATACATTCCGAGATTCCCAACAGTTCTGCCATTTCCAGTACGGTCTTGTTCAGCTGTTCTCTGGGCATATGTTGAGTCCTAAGGGTAAAGGCAATATTGTCAAACACCGACAGATGGGGATACAGGGAATAATTCTGGAATACCATCGCAACATCCCGTTCCTCCGGGGGGATACAGGTCATATTCTGACCGTCAAAATACACTTCACCCAGAGTCGGAGCCTCCAAGCCTGCGATGATCCGAAGCAATGTGGTCTTACCACAGCCGGAAGGCCCCAGCAGCACCACAAACTCGCCATCTTCCATGACGGCATTGATGTGCTGCAGCACCACGACACCCTCATTGGTGGTGTATGGCATAGCCCGCTGCTTTTCCAGCAATTCCTTCTTCTTTTTGCGGTTCAGTACACCTTTCACTTCCGTATAGGGAAAAATTTTCAGGATCTCTTTCAGTTCGATTGTACCCATCATTTTCCTCCCAGCAGCTTATCCATTTCCATCGGAGAAACATCCTCGATCGTTTCTGTCGTATCGTTCTGTTCAGGTGTTTCCGCATCCTCCAGGCCCGCGTCTTTAATATAAGCCTTCATCACCTTTTCCATACCGCCCCGGATCAGATCGGTATACAGCGCAGGCATAACCAGAAGCAACAGCGGGAAGAAATCCACACTCCAGAAGGCAAGGCCCAGCAACACCGTAAACCATGCGGAACGGAATTGATTCTTCATGGCAAAATACATGGAAAGCCGCAGAACCACAGAGATACCGCCCTCAAAGCGAGACAGTGTTGGCGCAGCATAGAGCACTGTAGTCAGAAAGATAAAACCGATGAGCACACCGGCAGCCATATAGACCGTGCCAAACATATCGGCATCCCAGATTTGCAGGCCGGTATAGATACCAAACACCACCAGTCCGCCAACCAGTTCCATTATAACCGATAGAGCCACGCCAGGCTTCAGCGCATCCTTGAAAGCGCGAAAGAAATCCCTGGTAACACCGTTTCCGTTGCCAAAAATCACCTTGTTCACCGTGTGGTACAGTGCTGCACAGGCAGGCAGAACCGTCACCACCGGAATGCAGCACAAAATCCAGTAAAGACTGACGATGATCATGTTGGCCACCTTTACCATGAATACGATGACGGGGTTATTATAGTTGAACAGGCCCATGCCCAACCTCCAAATAAAGAATTACAGAGGAGTATCCTCGATTTTGGTGTAGCTTCCGGCAGGAAGCACCACCGGAGTCCAGGCAGTGCGGATGGTCACATCCACCGCGCTGGGGTTGTAGATTACAGAACCGTCGCAGGAGTATTCCAAACGACGGTAAGCATTGACATACTCAATAATCTCACCGTTGGTAGCATACCACACCGTATCCTCATGACCGCTGATATGCTGCAGGAACGATTCCATCTTGTCCCAGTTCTGACGGCCGTCAAATTCATAAGCATGACCCCAGACATAGAACAGCATTGGTCCAAAGGCAAAGCCGTTCAGGAACTTGTCCGCCAGTTCCACCAGTTTTTCATCGTCATGATGGCAGGTGGGATTCCAAATCAGGAAATTCTCTGGGATCTTAAAGTCATGGGTAGGAATCACCGTCCGGGCACCCTGATACCCCGCAAGGCGCAGAATATCGATCACATCGTCGTTGTAAGTACCAAAGGGGTAGGCAAACATTTTCAGAGGCTTGCCGGTGATTTCTTCCAGCTTCCGCTTATCCTCGCAGACCTCATACATGGCAAGGGGCGTGCCGATGGTATCCAGGGCGGAATGATACAGACCGTGACCTGCAACCTCCTGGCCATCATAAACTCCCGCCACTTCCTCGATCTCCAACCGGGACACATCGGTTTCCGGCAGGCCGGGGATTCGGGCGATTTCCTTATGGCCCAGAACGCCATAGCCAATATTAAAGGTGCCTTTTACATTGTACTTCCGGAACAGTTCCACCAAACGGCGGTCCTGGCGGACACCATCGTCATAACTCAAAGTAAAAGCCTTGCTCTTTCCGCCGGGGAACAGCAGGGTATCAAACCGTTTTCCCATAATAACCTCCTATAATGTGTATAGGGCATAATCCCAATGGGATCATGCCCTATTATACTGCCTTATCTCTTATTTGACAAGTTCCGCAACGATAGGGTCGCCGGGAATCTTCCAGGGAGAATTGTTGGATGCATCGATTTCAATCTTATCACCCACAAACTTCAGCACAAAGGTATCCTCCAGGCAGGTTTCTACCCAGCGGCAGTGCATCTGGAAGGTATCGGAAGCAGTCCACAGGCCGTCACACAGATACAGCTGATGCATATCCTCCGGCTTGCCGATCAGGTTGGTGAATCGGGTGCCGCCAGTGCTGATGCGAATGCTTTCCTTACGGCCGCCCTCGGTTTCGATATGCCAGACACAGCCGTAGCAGTCAAAGTCTAGGGTAAAAGCCGCGATATTGTCGGGCTGCTCGCCGGACATAAAGTTACCGGCAAAGGGGGTGAACTTTCCGGACACCAGTTTGTAGCAATTGCCGGAAATCTTGTCCGTCAGAGGGCTGTAAGGCTGGCAGGCAGGATTGCCAATGTTCAGCCGTTTCAGCTTCCGCTGCAATGCCGCGAAGGCTTCCTCATTTTCGGGAAGTGCTTCGGGAGCAGTCACCTTATTCACAAACTCCCAGGTAATATCCAGGGTCTGCTGTGCCCAATGGGCACCAGACGCGGTTTCGGTGATACCAATCATCATATCCTGCTCAGGCAGAACGATGGTGAACTGGCCCATGGCGCCATCGGCACGATACGCGCCCTTGGGCTGGCACATCCAGATCTGGAAGCCGTAGCCCAGGAAATTATCGGTTGCGGGAGGATTGTTCTTGGCTTCGCTGGCGGAATCGTTCTGATTGGAGGTTGCCAGTTTCACGTAATCCTCAGCCAGAATCCGCTCACCTTCCCAGACACCGCCGTCGGCATAGAGCTTCATCAGGCGGAAATTGTCCTCGGTGGTGGCGAACAGACCGCCACCGCCCACTTCCATGCCATCGGGCATGCACAGCCAGCGCAGATTCTCCGGATCGATGCCGATCTTGTTGAACAGACGGGGGGTCAGATAGTCATGCAGGCCCAGGCCGGTCTTCTTGCGGACGATGGCGCCCAGCAGCGTGGAACCGGTGGAGTTGTACATGTAGGTGGTGCCGGGTTTGTGAACCACGGGGGTGTGCAGGAACTGCTTGATCCAGTCCACACTGGGCCAGGGCATGGTATCCATACCGCAGCCCATGCACAGCACATCCCGGACGGTGAGCAGCTTCAGGTTTTCGCTGGGCTCCGCAGGAGCATCTTCGGGGAAGATGTCAATGATCCGCTCGTCCAGCTTCACAAGGCCTTCGGTGTAGGCGATGCCCACAGCGGTGGCCGCATAGGTCTTGGTGTGGCTCTGGAGGCCATGGCGCAGGTTGGGACCGAAGGGAGCCCACCAACCTTGGGTGCAGAGCTTACCGTGGCGCATGATCATCAGACCGTGCATTTCGGTGTTGCTGCACTCCAGCGCGTCGATATAGCCCAGGATATCCTCGCTGCGGATACCCACCGCTTCGGGGGTTGCAGTTTCAAAAGGCTTCCGGTAATCCATCATTGTACCTCCTTAACCCTTGACGCCGCCGACGACCATGCCCTTGATCAGCTCACCCTGAATGAAGGGGTAAACCAGCAGGATGGGCAGAATGGCGATGATGGCCACGGCCATACGGGCAGATTCCGTGGGCAAGGAGCGCATGGCCAGCATGGCTGCCTCGCCTGCCAGGTCGGTGGTCTTCAGCATCTGGATGGAGTCCATCAGCTTCT
>JAZNHQ010000122.1:0-3900 GCA_045577035.1 Faecousia sp.
GGAAGCCGGTCAGGCAGAGGGGGAGCGTCCCATGGTGCTGACCGATGCCATTCAGGTGATCGAATGTACATGGGTCCGGGAGCTGGACAATGCCCAGAATGATGTTCCCGGTGAATTGAATGGCTATGAGCCCCCTTACCACGATTTTAACGGCATTACCAGCAAATTCGGTGCCCACTTCATTCTGAAGGTGGACAAGATCCTCATGAAGAAAAAGTACCGGGATGCGATCATTAACGGTGTGCGGGCCAAGGATTTCCCCAATCTGCCTGTGGACTACGGCTACCGGGACAGCAAGAATTTCTGGTTCCACAGAAAAACGAAAATGCGGGCGGAGCTGCTGCCCATGCGCAAGCAAAGCCTGGACTCTGTTCGCTATGCGGCGGACCGTGCCGACGACAAGGTGAAATTCTCTGACGATGCGCTGGAAATGGTTCTGAATGTGCCCCGGGTATTCCTGCCTTTGGTACTGAAAGGGTGCGTGGAATGGGCAAGAGAGAATGATTGCCTGCTGATCACCGCAAAGGAAATGCAGATCATCAACGACAAGCGAGCCAAAGAAAAAAGCAAGAAAGGCTGACACAAAACCAATAAAAATCGCCACCCGTCCGGGTGGGGATTTTCTGTTTGTCAGATTGCGCCAAGACCTTTGGCAAGGATCGTAATGAAATCCTGCACATTGGTGACGATACCGATGGAGGAAAGACTTCCCCGGTCTGCCAGCTTGTTGACAGCAAACTCTGCGGCATCTACGCAGTACAGAAACACAGGACGGACCGTGCCGTCCTCTGTGACGGTGAAAGAGGGGGTCATATTGCCTGTGGCAATGGTGTGCAGCATAGTGGCAAGGCAAATGACGGTGGTAGCCTTCTCGGTGAGATTGCGCATAGCACTTTGTGCGGCATACACATCTCCGATCACCTCCGGCAGAGGTCCGTCATCCCGGATTGAGCCTGCCAGTACATAAGGAATATCATTTTTTACAATGCTGTGCATAATGCCGTTATCGATGTTGTAATCTGCGATAAAATTGGGGATAGAGCCGCTTCTTCTTACCTTGTTGATCACATCCAGATGGTTATAGTGACCGTTTTTATGGGGCATCTGGGTGTAAATGTCCTGTCCCAGAGCCGTATTCAGCAGCGCACCCTCCAAATCGTGGGCGGCAAGGGCGTTGCCTGCCATCACACCGTGGGCATAGCCCTGATCGATCAGGGCGGTCATGGCACGGCGGGCATCGTAATCGAAGGCAAAGGCAGGTCCCATGACCCACAGAATGTTGCCGTGATCCTTTTCGTATTTCAAAAGCTCCATCAGCCGGTCGTAATCCTTGGCAAAGGAGGTCTCTCTGCTGCGTCCCTGCCGAAATACAAAACGGTCGGAAATATCCTTGCCGGGCACTTCAAAGCCGGAGCAATGCACATAGATGCCTTCTTCGCAGTCTTCCGTTCTGCCGGTGATCACCCGGTCACCCTTTTTCAGGTTCCGGTTTTCCACCACCTTCAATGTGCCGTCCGGGTCAATGACCACGGAGGCGTCCATCCGGCTCTTTTCCCCGAGCGTCCAATGGCCGTTGATTTTGAAATACTCCGGGAACATGGAGGTGCTGTGATAGCCCTCCGGCGCAACGCCGTCTGCTTCTGCCGGCAGGAAGCTGGCATCGGGGGCATTTATAAACTTTTCTTCCTGAAAATCCGGTGCGTGATACGCGGGAATAACCTGCATGGGGCTCATCTCTTTTCTGTTTGATTAACCCAGTTTACCATTCTATACAGCCGAAGTCAAGGTTAAAAGAATGCACAGCTCATCAACCCTCGCTGCTTATCCGGCAGATTTTTAGCAAGAGCCAGGACTTTTTCTTCCAGTCTGGCACAGCTTTCGCTAAGATCAAGCAAATGGATATCTTCGTATTTGCCGATGTTTGGGAGCTTATACAAGTCGCTGATTTCTTCTGTCATGTTTCATCCCTCCTTCATATAGCACAGTATACCAGATTGTGAATAACTCCACAATACTGAATTTGTGCCTTTTTGTCTATAATGTGCTTAAAGAGTTTGAAAGGCGGTAGAGACTGTGTTGGATTACAGCCCTTTATGGGAAACAATGCAAGATAAGAATATATCGCAATACAGTCTTTTGAAGGGCGGCATTGATAACAAGACCCTTGACAGCCTGAAAAAAGGCAACAACATTACACTTTTGACACTGGAAAAGATTTGCGCCATTTGCCAATGCACACCCAATGATGTGGTGCGCTTTGTGCCCGGCAAGGACTAACATAAAAAACCGCCCGGAGTAAACTGAAGTGAACCCCAAAGTTTAGACAAAATTTAATATTAACTTGCTTGTGAATGAGTTCGGTATTGCACCGGACTCATTCCTTTTAGTTTTAGAGATATTCGGTGGTTGTTGTAATAGTAGATGTAATCATCCAGAGCACAAATAAAGTCCTCTACGCTTTCAAATTGTTCTCCATAGAACATCTCAACCTTTAGCCTGCCGAAGAAATTTTCCATAGCCCCATTGTCCATACAGTTGCCCTTTCTGGACATACTCTGCGTAATGTTATGTTCAGCAAGTAGCCTCTGGTATTCTGCGTGTTGGTACTGCCAACCTTGATCTGAATGAAATATTGGCCTTGCAGTATCAGGCAGCTTGTCAAACAAGCCGGTAAGCATATCTCTGATCTGCTGCAGGTTTGGACTTAGTGATATGGAGTAGGATATAACTTCTCTGTTGTACAAGTCCAATACAGGCGATAGATAAACCTTATCGTTGCAAACCTTAAATTCCGTTACATCTGTTGTCAGTTTTTCAAACGGCTTTTCTGCTGTGAAATCTCTTTTCAGAATATTATCTGCAACTTTGCCGACTTCGCCTTTGTAGGAGTGATACTTGCCGTTTTTACTCTGTTTTCCTCTTAAATTAAGGCTTTTCATTAACTTTAATACAGTTTTGTGGTTTATGGAATAGCCTTTCCTTTTGAGCTGTTCTGTAATCCTACGGTATCCATAAATACCTTTGTTTTTATCAAAAATCTCTATAATATCTGCCTTCTCACTTGCGTACTTATCCTTGTCTTGCTGCTTGATGTGGTAATAGTATGTGCTTCTTGCAATGCCGGATAGCTTTAACAAGTCTTTTAGCGGATATCTTTGCCTTAGTTCAGAGACAATCAGCGCCTTTTGCCGCTCTTTTGCTCTTCCGCAAGAACTAAGGCACTCAGTTTTTTTAAGTACTCTATCTCCATGCGAAGCCGCTGGTTCTCTGCAATGAGATCTTCTTCAACCTTTGGATCTAGCTTCGGTGGTCTGCCTTTCTTTGTGCCGCTGGCTGCACAAGCTCTGCCTCGTCTTTCTTTCATAAGACCCTCGGCTCCTTCTTCCAGGTATATGCGCTCCCACCGTTTGACTATATTCTTGTAGTTCTCTGCTTGACCTGATGTAAGATCCCAATACTTTCGTACTGTTTCGCAATAACCCAAACGGTGTTCACGCATATCCATTATAACACCGATTTTGAATTCTGCACTATACTTTCTTTGCTGTTGTCCTTTTTTAGCCATAAAAATATACACCCCAAAAGTGTCTAACTTTTGGGGTGCATATCAACCGAGACGGCTTTTTCTTTACTCTTGCGAAAGTCGCGCACCATTGCAGACAGCTCACTAAGGCTGTCTCTTTTTGTTTAGATAGCCTCCAACGGAGATTGCCACGCCAGGCAAACGAACTGGCTCACAATGACGAAGAAGTGCAAGCAACCCCCCTTGATTCCCAACAAGTTTGGAAATTAAGGTTTTTATTTATTGGCTGCTAATCGTCCTGTTGCGGTGCTCGACATCTGTCTGCGTCTACAGCCTCTTCGTCATCTGTCGATCGCAATCACTTGCTATGTTGCTTT
>JAZNHQ010000123.1:0-18664 GCA_045577035.1 Faecousia sp.
TTGGCTTACTGCGCAACTCGCCCTCTACCGTACCACCTGTACGCCGACGAGGGCGAGTTGCTTGTCTTGACGGCTTTAGTGACCTCTGCCAGTCTGTCAAAAAAGAGTTTTTTGACAGACTGAACGAGCCGTGGGCAACCGCCCACGGCTCGTTATCGTATATCTTAAAAATTGTCATTGCGAACCAGTGCGCACACTGGTGTGGGAATCTCCAATGCCGGTTATGCAAAAAATGCAATAGTTTTATTTTGCGTAATCCAGCAGCTTTGCTGCGTCCAGATCCTTGTAATTGGCAATGAAGGCTGCCAGCTCCTTGGCGATCTGCTTGGCACCGCCAATTTCGTTGCTTTCGATGTTCAGCGGCAGCAAGGGATCGTGCAGGGACAGGCGTAACAGGAACCAGCCGCTGCCGATATTTACACGAATGCCCTCGTAGTTGCTGGGCGCAATGCTCCAACCGGGCTGGGTTTGGGCATAGGCGGTCAGTTCGTCAATGACGGCTTGACCGTAAGGCTTGAAATCTTCAAGCAGAATGTTCATACGAAACTCAATGCTTTCTGCAGGCTCTTCCATGGATGCGATCAGAGATTCCAGGGTATAGCCTTCCTTCTTGCCCCGAGCCAGCTCGATCAGCAGCTTGGTGACCAGGTAGGCACCGTCGTCCAGGAAATAGTTCTCCTTCAAAGCGCCGTGACCGGAGGTCTCAATGGCCAGCTGGCTGTCCTGTCCCAGATTGTTCAGACGGATGGATTCGTTGATCACATTCCGGTAGCCGCGCTTAAAGCGGTGGTGGATACCGCCTTTTTCTTCGATGAACTTAGCCAGGCCGGTGGAGGTAATGGAGTCGGTGACAATGGTGGTGCCGGGATGCTCCCGTAGCAAAATGGCTGCAAGCATAGCGATGATCCGGTTGCGGTTTAATTCGCTGCCGTCAGACAGTACCGCACCGGCACGGTCTACATCGGTGTCAAAGATAATGCCCAAATCGGCGTTGGTTTCCTTCACTGCCTCGGTGATGGAAGCCATGGCGGTTTTGTCCTCGGGGTTGGGAATGTGGTTGGGGAAGCTGCCGTCGGGATCCAGGTAGCGGCTGCCATCAGTGTTGGCACCCAGGGGCTGCAGCACCTTCTCAGCGTAGAAACCGCCTGCGCCGTTACCGGCGTCAACTACGATTCTCATGCCCTCCAGGGGCTTCTGGAGGCCTGTGGCGGTGCGGATCTTGTCGGCGAGAATATTTGCGTATGTATCCATAAAGCTGCCGCTGCACAGGCTGCCGGGGTTCAGACCGGTGACCTGATCGGATTCGGCATAGGCAAGGATCTGCTTAATGTCCTCTTTTTCCAGACCGCCGCCTGCGGTGAAGAACTTAAAGCCGTTGCGGTTAAAGGGCAGGTGGCTTGCGGTGATCATGACTGTACCATCGAAGCTGTAGCCCTCGGTAACGGTTGCCATAAACATGGCAGGGGTGCTGGCCATACCGAAATCGGTGACCGCAATGCCTTGCTGTACCATGGCTTCGCAGATCCAGCTGCACAGGGCAGGGCCGGAAAGACGAGAATCACGACCAACGGCCACACGCAAATCGTTTTTGCCGGTTTTGGACTGCAGCCACAGGGCAAAACCACGGCCAATATCTTTACATACAGTTTCCGTGAGATTCACACTTTGACCTTCAATGCCCTCCAGGGCTACGCCGCGAATATCACTACCGTTTTGCAGCTTTTTGTAGTCCATAAAATACCTCCAATTGATTGATATTTCCATTGTACAATATTTTTCCTGAAGAATCAACGAAATATATTATTTGCCGTGTGATTTTCGGTATTGCCCCGGTGTTTTTCCCGCCACGGATTTAAACTGGCGGATAAAATGGTACTGATCGCTGTAGCCCAGCTGCTCCGCTGCATTTTTCAGCGTCAGCTCCGGCTGGGATACTAGCAGGGTCTTGGCAATGTCTACCCTGGCGGTGATCATGTCCTGGTAAGGGGTACTGCCGAACATGGTTTTGTACACCGCATGGAAACGGGATGTGCTCAGAGCAACCATTTCGGCTAACTGCTCAATGGTCCAGCTCTTTTCCGGGTGGGCGAGAATACGTCTTCTGAGGGCTGCCATATTTGCTTCCACCGCTTTGGGGACGGTTGCATTTGTGGTGGGCGATTGCATCAATCGATGCAGCCATACGAAAAACTCTGTGATATAGGCTTCCAGCAGGCTCTCCCGGTGGGGTTCGTGAGAAAAGAATTCGGCCTCGATTCTACGGAATTTTTCCGAGATCTGCTCATGGTGCGAAAAATAAAAGGGCATGTTCACAGGAATCTGATATTTTTCCGGTAGCTGGGCAGCGGTTGCGCTGATATGAATCCAGTTGTGGATCAAAGGATCTTTTGCATACAGGAAATGGGCGATGTTCGGCTCCATTAATACACAGGCTCCGGATTTCATCTCGTAGGTGTGATTGCCCAAAGTCAGGGTGACAGGGGAGAGGTAATGGGCAAAAATATAGTAATTACGACCATTGGGGCGCGTTAGGGTATATCCTGCGCTTTTGGGAAAATCATGTCGGATAGCATGTATCTGCATCTGTATCACCTCAGATTTATTATAGAATCCATAAGAGTTTTTGTCAATAATACAGTATTATCAAACATTTACTTGTTATAGCCGTTTTGTTAATCTAAAAACAGCGAATACATCACAATAATTATAGGAGGAATGTTCATGAAACGGATTCTATGGATGCTTCTGGCGGTGCTGGCCGTTATGCTGGTACAGTTTGGAGCTACTAATGTGTCTGCGGCAGAAACGGTGCCCACGGTATACCTGGATGCTGTAAACGGCGCAGATACCAACGATGGCCTGACAGAGGCCACAGCAGTTATGACTATTGAGAAAGCCTATGAGGTATTGGACGGTCAGATCGGTGAAAACCCCCAAGGTAAAATCATTCTGGTCAATAATTATACCTTTACCTTTGACAGCGGTGTGACCAATCAGAAAATTGCCGCAGCTTCTCACAGCTATGAGGTTGTTATCACAGGCCAAACCTTCTATGTGGCAGCCAGCGAAGCAAGGCAAAGCTGGCTAGGTCTGCAAGGCCCCACCACCTTTGAAAATATCACCATGAAGATCGCCGACAGCTCTGCGTATACAAACATTCTGATCTGCGGCAATGGCGGTCTGTTTAAGATCGGTAAGGGTGTTACTACCGGCACCACCAATCTTCTGCGGCTTATGGCAGGTCCTGCAGCCGGTTACACCGGCGATATGTCCATTGAGGTCAACTCCGGTAATTGGCAGGATCTGTGTGCCGGTGCCTATGCCTATACCATGAACGGCAACGCAAGCCTAGTCATGAACGGCGGCAGCGTGGTGAACATGGAAACCACCTATAACGGCAAGCATAATGGCAATGTTTCGATTACTATTAACGGTGGTACTGTGACTAACCTTTACGGCGGCAGCCGTAACAAAAGCGGTGTGATCACTGGTGATATTACGGTGTATCAGTATGGTGGTACTGTGACCAAGCTGACCTTGAGCGGCGTTGGCACGCTCACTGGCACAGCTACCCTTGTAAAGCCTGAACCCCAGCAAATCAGCCTGCAATACGATGACCGTAAGGATCTGGAAGCCTTGCTGGGATATACGGCTGTGGATGTGGAAATATCCAATGAGCAGGTTAGTTCTTATAAGGCAGGCACAGATACAAAGGATGAACATGTGCTTTCCTATGTGGATGGCAAACTGATTGCCGTGGGCGTGGGTACTGCGGATCTGATGGTTGGTGTTGCTACCCATAAGGTCACTGTTACCCCTGCTACCATTTCTCTGTTTATGATCACCGGTCATAGTGTGGGTGCCGGTGACGGCGGATCTATCGGTCAGTCTGTGCTGTGTGAGGCCGGACAGGTTTACAGCACCCACCGTCCCTATGCTCTGACTTCCGGTGAGGGCGGTTTGGGTTACGGCGCAGGTACTGACCGTGTGGCGCAAAAAGACAGCAGCGGCAATGTGGTAGACATCACCAGCCAGCAGCATTTGGATGCTTTCACTGCCGAGGGTGTTGGCACCATGGGTGAAGGCAGTGCCTTGGGTTACCGCTGGAATCAGCTGACCGGGGAAAAGGTTTGGGTTCTGAACCTGGCGGTTGGCGGCTCTTGTCTGAACGAGTGGCAGACTGGTGTCAAGGGTCATGCCACATGGACTGAGTATCACTTCGATACAGCGGTGAAGACCTTTGGCTATGCGCAGACCATCGTGAAAAACGAGATCGCCGCCGGTCACTATGAATTTGGCCACATGGCAATGCTCTATCACAACGGAGTGAATGATGCCAACTATCCCGGCTGGACATACGAATCCATTAAAGCCGATTACGAAGCCATGTGGAACGGCTACAAGGAAGCCTTTACCACCGACATGGACGGTGACGGCAACAATGAGACCCTGGAGGGCTTGGGCCTGCTGCCTTTCTATAATTTCGTCAACGAGTATAACGACCTGTTTGACAAACCCGCAGGCTATTACATGGCATCCTCTGCGGAGTATCCCGATGTGTTCCTGGCATCCAATATCTATTTTGGCTGGATGAAGGAAGAGGGACTTGCCTCTTTCCCTGTACCCAATTATCCTGTGCAGAACGGAACCACGCTGAAGGTGCCGGTGAGCGTTGCCCACAAGGATAACGGCGGTACCAGCACCAACAGCGTGTTCTGCAAGGCAGACAATATGCACCCCACCCAGGTGGTACATAATGCGGTGGGTATGAACATTGCTGACAGCCTGTATGCCTATCTGTTCGACTCCCACGAAACCGAAGCCCTGACCTTCCAGGATCAGGCACACAACTCCGTGACCTCTCTGAATTTGACTGTGGGCGAAGCCAAGCACCTGGTTCCCATGATTACCCGCGGTGTCAAGGGCAATGTGACCTATCGTGCAGAGGGCGCAGTTTCTTTGAAATATCCTCTGCAGGTGGTTGCCAATGAAGTCGGCACCGGTACCATCACTGCCAAAGCAGGTGATACCGTCCTGGCTACTGTGACCGTGACCGTTACGGAGAACACCCATATCCATTGTGCTTGCGGCGGTAACGGTGCAAACCATCACAGCTGCGCAGACAGCACATGGATCGCCTGGGGCGATGATGCTTATGAGCGCAATGTGCTGCCTTTCCTGTCCGGTAATTATTACCTGGTGGAGGATATCACCGCAGGCAAGTCCCTGCTGGTAGAGTCCGGCGAGACCATCCGTATTTGCCTGAACGGGCACAGCATCAACACCGGTACGGAACGTGTTGCAAATGTGCAGGGCTATCTGGCAGTTACCGACTGTCAGGAGCAGCAGGGTACATTGACTTCCGCTTATTGCAGCAAGTATGCGCAGATCTACTATGTCTACGACGATGCCGTACTGGATATTTACGGCGGTATTACCGATCCTCAAGGTCAAAGCGCATGGGGCGCATCTATCTTGAATCACGGCACCACCAATGTGTACGGCGGTGTGATCAACGGCGATACCAATGTGCTCACCGACAATCTGGAAGCCCGTGGCGGTGCGATCTACATCATCTCCGGTCAGGTGAACCTGTATGGCGGTACTGTGAATGGCGGCTATGCCACCAAGGGCGGTGCGATTTACATGGATAGCAGCACCCTGGTTATTGACGGTGCCACCATCACCGGCGGCAGCGCTTCACTGGGCGGCAATATCTATGCAGATTATCTTTCTGTGATTGAGATCAAAAGCGGTCTTATTGAAAACGGCTCATCCAAAAATCAGGGCGGCAACCTGTACCTGTATACTTCCGCCAAAGATGGAAAGGGCCGTGACTGTTCTTTGAACATCAGTGGCGGCACCATTCAAAATGGCACAGCCGCTGACCGGGGCAGCAATATCTTCGTGACTACCGGCTCTAACGCTGCACCTGGCCTTTGGGATATTACTGTCAGCGGCGGTCAGATTTTGGGCGGCACGGACAATATCATCCTGCGCAACAACGGACAGCTCCATGTGCAGGGCGGCACCATCACTGCGGCTGGCTACAGCGTGCAATTTGAAAGAAGCTCCGCTACTGCACCCACGCCAGTGCTTAGTCTGAACGGGAGCTTCACACTGGGAACTGTTTATATGGAAGCGGACAAGGGTTTGATCCGTTTGGATAGTGAGAAGGTCAGCCCTGTGACCGTCATGGGACAGCCCACCTTCTCCTTCTACGGACAGGAGGGAACCCACACCATCAGCGCCACCATCAACACTTTGAGTCTGAAGCCTGCAAGTACTGCCTTCGGCTACAAGGCCGCTTTCACAGCAGATGAAACCGTGAACGCACTGCTGGAAAGCCAGGGCTACAGTCTGTGGCTGGGCAGCAATCCTGCCATCGAGCGTACTGTCAGCGATTTGCGCACAGATCTGACCTTGCGATTGCAGAATTTTGACATTGAGAACTTCGGCAGCACCAAGGTGGGAGCAAAGGTCTTTATAAGGCTGAATAATGGCATCACCGTAGAAAGTGAAACTGTTTCTTACAGTATGCAGGACATGGTGGAAATGATCGACGCAAATCTGACAAACTATACGGAAGAACAAGTTCAAGCCGTTAAGGCCATGCTGGAGGACTTGACCGCTCCTGAAAGCTGGAACATCCCTAATCTGAAAGCTTAATAATATCAAACAGGCCGTGGGGGATTCCTCACGGCCTGTTCTCATAAAAAATCATGAGTGGGAAATCCTGTGCAAAATATTGACACAGAGGTTTTTTTAGGGGATAATACAAACAAAGAGGAGGTGCCTGTATGATAGAGGTTAAGAATGTAACCAAGGAATTTATATCGGCAAAGAAATACCCCGGTCTGAAGGGCGCTTTCAAGGGCCTGTTTTCCCGGGAAAAGGTGGTCAAGACCGCTGTGGAGGATATTTCCTTTACCATTCCCGACGGACAGATCGTGGGCTATATTGGCAGCAATGGTGCGGGAAAGTCAACTACCATCAAAATGATGACCGGTATTATGCATCCCACCAGGGGACAGTGCCTGGTAAACGGTATTGATCCGTGCAAAAACCGCAAAGAAAATGCGGCCAATATCGGTGTTGTGTTCGGACAGCGCACACAGCTTTGGTGGGATCTGCCTTTGAGCGAGTCCTTTACCATTTTGAAGGAGATCTACGATGTGTCCGACCAGGATTACAAAGCCCGCATGGCGTTTATTAACGAGGTACTGGAGCTGGAGCCTTTCTTCACCAATCCGGTGCGTACCCTGTCTCTGGGACAGAGAATGCGTGCGGACTTGGGCGCAGCCCTTTTGCACAATCCTAAGGTTTTATACCTGGATGAGCCCACCATCGGTTTGGACATTGTGGTCAAGGATAATATCCGCAGAGCCATCAAGCAGATCAATCAGCAATACAATACCACAGTGATTCTGACGACCCATGACATTGGAGATATTGAGGAGCTGTGCAGCCGGATCATTGTGATCGACCGGGGCAAGATCATTTATGACGGCACCCTGGAGGATCTGAAGGATACCTATGGTACCTACCGCAAGGTGGCTATGGAGATCCGGCAGCCGGATAAGATCCGGGATCTGTGCCTGTGGCAAAAGCTGGGCGTAGGACGGAAGGATTGCGTCAGTGTCTACAACCCGGAGACCAAGCTTTTGGAGGTCAGCTTCGATAAAAACCGCCTGCATGTACCGCAGATCCTGGGTGCGGTTATGGAGATCACCGATGTTCGGGATGTGCAGATCAAGGAAACGGAGCTGGCGCAGATCGTAAAACAGATCTACACCCACAGCTTGGATGGAGGGCAGGGAGAATGAAACGGTTTCGTGTTTATCTGCCTTTCGCGGTCAACGAACTGAAAAGCCAGATGGCATACCGTGGCGCTCATTTTCTGTTCATGTTTATCAGTACCTTCAGCGTATTTATTTCCTATTTCCTTTGGAGCGCTGTATACGCCAGTTCCTCCAATCCGGTACTGGGCGGCCTTACACGCAGCGAAATGGTGGTCTATATCTTCATGGTATATGTGACCACCTCCATTGCCTGTGTGTCCATTTCCGAATGGGTCAGCTGGGATGTGGTCAAGGGTTCTGTGGCCATGCAGCTGATCAAGCCCATTGATTACCGTTTGAGCCTGGTGGTCAGAGCCATGGGGCTGATGATCCATCGGTTTTTGTTCCCCGGTGTGCTGATTTGGATCGGCATGGAGCTTTATAAGTACTTTGGACTTGGGCTGCCCTTTACAGGCCTGGAAAATATTGGGCTGTACCTGGCAAGCTGCCTCATGAGCTTTCTGATCTATGTACTGTTCGATTTCTGCGCAGGCATGGTGGCCTTTTACACCAGCTATGTGTTCGGCTTGTACATGGTCAAGGAAGCGGTTATGAGCTTTTTGACCGGACAGTTGATCCCCCTGTCCTTTTTCCCGGGAATCGTGCAGAAAATCTTTGAATTTCTGCCCTTTTCCTCCATGATCTACACACCTGTGATGATCTATTTGGGGAAATACCAAGGCGGCGAGCTGGCCTTTGTGCTGCTGCGGCAGGCTTTTTGGGTGCTTACGCTGTATGCTGTGGGCTCTTTCGTGTGGAGCCGTGTGGTCAAAAGACTGACGGTGTTGGGAGGGTGACGGTATGCATAAAATAAAACGATACTGGCGACTGTACCGGGTGATGATCGCCCAGTTCTTCAAGACCGTTTTGCAATCCAAGGTGGATTTTCTGCTGGGACTATTTGGCTTCTTCTTTACCCAGCTGTCCGGCATTGTGTTTTTGTATCTGGTGTTTGAGCAGATCCCCAGCCTGCAGGGCTGGACATTGGATCAGCTGATCTTCATTTACGGTTTTGCCCAGATCCCACGAGGCCTTGACCATCTGCTCACGGACAACCTGTGGCTGGTGGCATGGCGGTTGGTGATTAACGGTGATTTTGACCGGTATATGCTGCGCCCCATGAATGTATTCTTCCAGGTGGTGGCAGAAAAACTACAGCCGGATGCCTTGGGAGAGCTGCTGGTTGGCACCATTTTGGTGATTATGAGTGTGGCCAAGGGCGTTGTTGTGCTGGACGGCATACATGTACTGCTGTTCCTTGTGTCCATTTTGGCGGGAGCGCTGATCTATACTTCTATTAAGCTGTTCTTTGCGTCCTTTGCTTTCTGGATCAAGCGCAGCGGACCGTTTTTGCAGCTGGCCTACGATATGGCAAACTTTGCCAAGTATCCCACCGGTATTTATCATAAGGCCATCCGTTTTGTGATCACCTGGGTGATCCCGTTTGCCTTTGTGGCTTATTTGCCTGCCGGATTCTTCCTGGGGACGGAAACCATGTATGTAATCGGTGTGGAGTGCGGTATTGCACTGGCCTTTTGGTGTGTGGCCTATGGGCTGTTTAAGCGGGGACTGCGCATTTATGAAAGTGCCGGAAACTGAGGGGGGTTGTTATGGGAAATATTGTATATCATTACTGTAAAATCGCTGTGGCGCTGTCGGTGCTGAAAAACCAGGAACTGTGGATGACCAGTATCCGCAATCTGAACGACAGCAATGAGTCCGTGGGCGTATACAAGCTGTTTTTTGATCAGCTGGAGCGTCATGACAGTTCCGGGAAGCTGGCGCCTATGCTGGAATTTGCCAGACAGCCCGGTGCCATCGAGCTGTATGAAAATCCACTGGGTGCATACCCGGAATATGTGGCATGCTTCTGCGAGAACCCGGATTCCGTCAGCCAGTGGATCGCTTATGCAGAGCAGGGAAGAGGTTTTGCCATTGGCTTTGATGAGGATGCCTTTACTCAGTTGGATAAGGCCGACGGCATTGATTACCGTGCCATCTCCTATGTGTCCGAAAATGAGTTTGACACCTGCGTACCGCCCATTTATGATTATCTGATGGAGCATTACAGCGACAACGCGGTGCATATGATGGATCTTGCCATGGCTAAGATCAAAGAGCAGTACGGCTTGGGTCGGGATCACAAGACCTTCCACTATGAAAGCGAATGTGAAAAGCGTGTGATCTACAACTATCCTGTGTCGGTCAGCAATATGCCCGAAGGCTGGCAGGTAAAGGATTTGAATGTGTACGCCAAAAAGACCATGATCAACACCTATGTGCCTCTGGGCTTCCCCAAGGAGGCTATAAAGGCCATTGTGACAGGCCCTAAGTATCAGCACAACGGTTACGAACTGGAGATCGCACTGAAGGCGCTTGGCTATGATACCGCTGCCATTGAGATCCGAAAGTCCACCAGTGGATACCGTTAAAGTTTCGAAATCAGCCGAATAAAATTCCTCCTGATTTGTTGAAAAATCAGGAGGAATGTTGTATTGTATAGAAAAAAGGGGGTATGCTCATGCGAAGAATATACATGATCGAGAGTATCAGTGTGCTTGCCAAGGAATTTGCCAAGTCGCTGTCCGGTGTGTACGAGGTCAAGCACTGCACGGATACCGGCAATATTCTAAAAGAGTTGGATAGCTTCCGTCCGGATTTGATAGTGATGGATATGTCCGTTCCCGGATATGAGCCTATTGATATCGTAGAGCATGCGTATCTGTCCGGTATTCGCCCCAAGATTTTGGCCAGCACCGTGTATTGGCATGATGCGCTGGAGGAACGGTTGACCCGTGCAGATGCGGGACTCATGCTGCTGCGCCCCTTTACGGTGGATTATTTGCTTATGGCGGCAGAGGAGATTCTTCTGAGCATGGAAACCGGCCGGGAGGCGGATATTCGTAGAATCACCAACGACCTTCTGCTGCGGCTGGGATTTCGGTTGGATCTGCAGGGCTATCGCTATGTTTTGGAAGCGGTGGTGTATGCTGCCTCCCATATGGACTGTATGATCTCCTGTGAGCTGTATCCGGTGGTGGCAAGGCTATGCCGTGTAAATCAGCTTGTAGTGGAGCGTGCCATGCGCCGCTGCATTGAAAGGGCGTGGCTGTTGCGGGATGATCATGCCTGGAATTTGTATTTCCCCAAGGATCATAACGGAAGAACCAGGCACTTGACCAACGGTGCTTTTGTGAAACGAATTGCCTTTGCGGTAAATGAGTATCTTGACTATCAGCAAGGGCGTAAGATCGCCAAATAATAAATGCAGGCTAACCTGGTGTAGGTCAGCCTGCATTTTGCTTTTCAGAAGAGAATTAAGAATAAAAACAGAAGAATTTGCAATGCCAGGATCAGCGGCATGCCAATGGTAAATTTCAGATGACGGATCTTGTGACGAACCATTATCATGGCAAAAATAATGCCTGCGCTGCCACCCAAAATACCCACCGTAAACAGATTGATCTGTGCAATACGGCGCAATCTTTTTCGTGCCCGGGACTTGTCCACTATCATAAGCAGCAGACCCAGCGCATTGATTAATAACAGGTACATGATGAGTAGTTTAAGCATAAATGTAAATTCCTTTTCCGGAGGTATGAATGTGAAAAAATGGATATGCTTGTTGTGGATGGGGTTGCTTCTGACCGGCTGCGGTGCGCAGCAGACCTATGAGACCCTGGGGGATGTATGCGACGATCTGCCGGTCAGCGCTCAGGCAATGGAGATCGCCGTGGAACTTCCCCGGGAGGCCGCAAGCGCGGTTATGGAGGGAGACAGTGCGGAAACTCTGTACTTTGCCGACGGCTATACCATTTGCTTGCAGACCTTGGAAGCCGGAGATCTGAATAAAACCCTGCAGACTTGTACAGGCTTCCCCAAAAGTAAACTCAATGTGTTGGAAACCAACAGAGAAGGGTATAATTGTTATGAAGCTGTTTGGAGCTGCGTCGGAGAAACCGGAGATCAGCTGGGGCGTATTGCGGTGCTGGATGATGGGAATTATCATTACACCGTTACCGTAATGGCAGATGCCCGGTCTGCGGGGGAACTGTCGGAGCAATGGCAGAGCCTGTTCCGCTCCCTGCGCCTTATAGAGCCGGGGACACAGGTCAATAGTGGCTCATAGCATCCATGCATAATGTCTTACACTGGTCAATGACCGCTTGTGGATACAAAATGGTGGCCTTGTTGCCAAAGCCAATGACCCAGCTTAGGAACATGGGCGATACGGCCACAGGCACGGTCACATTGAAATGCTCCTCTCCCTCGGGAATCAGCATAATGTCTCTGCCAAACTTGTCAAAGACCGCATTGAGCAGGCTGCGGTGGAAGCGCATTTTCACATTGACCGCATCACCGGCAAACATCTGAAAGCGCTTGTTGGCATGCTCGATCAGTGCCTTGCCGGTCAGCTCAGGGCAGGGGGTACGGGCTTCCTCGGACAGGTGAATATCCGCCATGCGGTCCACCCGGTAGGAGGTGATGCCGTGCCGTTCGGACAGTGCCAAAAGATAGCAGTTTTCGTTGTCCTGGCACAGACCGTAGGGGCTGGCGACATATTCCTTTTCCCGGTATACCCGGTTGCCCTTTAAATCCCAATCGAAATAGCGGAACAGGATCTTTTTGTTCTTGGCGATGGCTTCCTGGATGCTGTCCACGCTGTACAAAATGGTTTCGTTCATGCTCTTTACTCGGCCGGAGACCACCACATTACGGCTCATGAGCATGGCGTCATGCTCGTTAAGCTGCCGGCAAAGCTTTTTGATCAGCTCGTGGGATTTCTTCTCGGTCAGATATCGGCTGGACTGCACAGCGTCAATGAGCAGCTTCAGCTCCGAGGCTTCGAAGATCCGGGAGCCGATATAGTAGCCGCCCTTTTTACCGGGGATGGTGATAATGTCCACACCGTAATCCTGTAGGGCACGGATATCCGAGTACACGGTCTTGCGGTCGCAGGAAATATTGTGCCGGTTTGCCAGCATGGCGATCAGTTCGGCGGCTCTCACGGGGTGATCCTCGTGGGAGTTTTTTTCAAGGTAATCCAGTATGTACAGGATCTTTAATTTTTGGTTTTCAGATTTGGGCATGGAATGACCTCCCATACAGTTCTCCGGGGAATTATAGCACAAATTTTGCCATTTGTGAACAGGAATATTTGCGATTTGCTTTTTTGCCTTAAATATGATATTGTATGCTACAAAGGAGGTGACCGCATGGGTAACACAGATGCCATGTCCACATTTGCCAATGTATATGTTACTGTCTTTCGCTGGGTGATACCTGTGCTGGTAGCCATTCTGCTGACAAGATGTATTAAGCCCTTGCTGTTTTTCCGTAGAGAGCCGGAGATTTGGGCTTGGCTTTGCCTGCCGGGGGATAAAAAGATCCCGGTGACCCACTGGGAAAGCGTCATCGGCAGACATGAAAAAAGCGATATTGTGATCGACTTTCCAACCATTTCCCGTACCCATGCGGTATTGACCCGCTATGATGACGGCAGCTGGACCATATCCGATGCGGACTCCGCAGGGGGCTTGATGGTCAATGGTGTGAAAACAAAGATTGCTGCCATTACGGTTGAGGACGAGATCACCATGGGCGGTGTCAGTATGCACTTAAAGCCCATTTCTCGCCGCCAGGAGAAACGGCTGGCGCAGCTGCGTACAAAGGCATCCACATTTTTTGGCAGCTTCTTCAATGTGATCTTGCTCTCGGCCATTCAGTTTTTCTGCTGCCTGGGCTTTCTGCTGACCGCCCAGGAGGGTGAGTTTTATTCCATTTTGATGGGCTTTGCGGGCATTATGGTCGCCCAGTGGCTGCTTTTGATCTTCTACTTGACCATTCGCAGAACGGCTTTCGAGGTGGAGACCATAGCCTTTTTCCTGTGTACCATGGGCATGGCCGCCATTGCCACCATCCAGCCCCAGGAGGCCATAAAACAGGTTTTTGCCATGGGCTTGGGCATTGCGCTGTTTCTGGTAGTTGGTTGGTCTCTGCGGGATCTGAACCGGGCGAAGATTATCCGCTATATTGCGGCTGTGGCCGGTATTGGCCTGCTGGTGCTGACCCTGTTGCTGGGAACAAAAATCAATGGCGCCAAGAACTGGATATTCATTGGCTCCTTTTCCTTCCAGCCCTCGGAGCTGAGCAAGGTTTGCTTCATTTTTGTGGGTGCGTCCGCCCTGGAGCGAATCGTTACCAAGCGGAATTTGTTCATGTTCATTGCCTATTCTGCGATCCTGGTGGGCTGCCTTGCCTTGATGAGCGATTTTGGCACGGCACTGATCTTCTTCTGTACCTTCCTGGTGATCGCATTTATGCGCTCCGGCAGCGTGGGCACCCTGGCGCTGGCCATTGCGGCATTGGCATTTGCCGGCATTTTGGCCCTGCGGATCGCACCCCATGCGCTGAGCCGTTTTGCCAATTGGCGCCACATTTGGGAGAATCCGGACGGCAGTGGTTGGCAGCAGACCAGCGCTCTCATTGCTATGGCTTCCGGCGGCTTGCTGGGTCTGGGCCCGGGCAAAGGCTGGCTTAGTACTACCAAGATCTTCTCACGGGATGCGGATATCGTCATTGCTACGCTGTGTGAAGAGTGGGGACTGATCATGGTTTGCTTTATGATCCTGTCTGTGGTTGCGCTGGCTTTCTTTGCCATTCGCTGCGCATCCGTGGGCAGAAGCAGCTTCTATACCATCGGCAGCTGCGCTGCGGCCAGTATACTATTGCTGCAGGCCATCCTCAATGCTTTGGGAACGGTGGATGTGCTGCCCTTTACGGGCGTGACCTTCCCGTTCTTGTCTAACGGCGGTTCCAGTATGATCTGTACCTGGGGTCTGCTGGCCTTTGTGAAGGCCGGAGATACCCGGCAGAACGCCAGCTTTGCGGTGCGTATCACCAAGCAAGGAGGGGACGAGGATGAATAGAATCGCATTTCGTGCCTGGATCGTGGGCATTTTAGCCCTGATCCTGCTTGGCGGATTTATCTTCTTTATTGTAGAATTCGTTTCCAACAGCCCCCAATGGCTGCTCAGCGAGAACTCACCCTTTGTGGATAAAACCAGGGAGTTTGAAGAGGATGAGAAACCTACCCTGGATTACGGTACGGTTGTGGACAGGGATGGTAAATTTTTGATGAATCTTGCCGATGGCCGTGTTTATAGCCAGGATGTGGCAGTGCGTAAATCCACCCTGCACTGGCTGGGCGGCAGAGACGGAAACATTGTTGCGCCCTTGCTGGCGGAGTTCAATGAAAAAATGCTTGCCTACGACACCCTTACCGGCACCTACACCTATGGGGATAACATGCCGGTGACCAAGCTGACCTTATCGGCTGAGGTGCAAAAGGTTGCCCTGGAGGCCATGGGAAGCTACAAGGGTACGGTGGCGGTCTATAACTATCAGACCGGTCAGTTGCTGTGCAGTGTGACCACGCCTACCTTTGACCCGGATAATATCCCGGCAGATCTGGAAACCAATCCGGCAACGGACGATGCTTATTATAATAAATTCATCAGCCATAACTATGTGCCCGGTTCCATTTTTAAGATCGTGACTCTGGCGGCAGCTGTGGAGGAACTGGATTCGCTGCAGACCATGGAATTTACCTGCGAGGGCAGCTATCAGATGGGTGTGGACAAGGTGACCTGCACCGGTACCCATGGCAAGCAGAATATTCAGCAGGCCTTCCGCAATTCCTGCAACTGCGCCTTCGCCCAGTTGTCCCAGGCCTTGGGCACGGAAAACCTGGCAAAATATGTGGATCAGTTTGGTGTCACCAAAAGCGTAAGCTTTGACGGCTATACCACCGCCCAGGGTCGCTTCGATACCGATCCCTCTGCGGTAAATGTGGCATGGAGTGCCATCGGCCAGCATACGGACAAAATCAATCCCTGTGCCTTTTTGACCTTCGTGGGCGCCATTGCCCGGGACGGTGCAGGTGTGCAGCCCTATGTGATGGAAAATATCGGCGTGGGCGGTAAGGAAACCTACCAGGCCGAGACCGTGTATAACGATCGGATCATGTCCCAGAAAACTGCCCAGCTGCTGCGCGAATATATGCGCAGCAATGTGAAAGACAATTACGGCGATTGGAATTTCCCTGGATTGACGGTTTGTGCAAAGACCGGCACCGGTGAGGTTGGCGGCGGTCAGAAGCCCAACGCCATGTTTACAGGCTTTGTGGCGGATGAGGAATATCCGCTGGCATTCATCATCTGCGTGGAGAATGCAGGCTTTGGCGGTACGGTTTGTATACCGATCGCATCCAAGGTTTTGGCTGCCTGTAAGGAAGTTATGGATTCGTGATAATTGCATACACCCCCTGCATAAAATCATTGCAGGGGGTGTTTTTATGTGCCGGTATCATGTTCTGTGGGGCGGTATCTTCATTGCCTTTGGCCTTGGTGTGCTGGTGGGGCTGTGGCTGGAGGGTGGCTTTTTCTGCTTCTGCTTTGGCTTGTTTATGATGGTGCTGGGCTACTGTGCCTTGAAAAATAAGCACAGCTAGCATAAACCTGTCCCAGGGAGAATATGCTTTGGTAGGACTGTGAAATAAGGAGTGATTCGCATGGAATTACAGTTTCATAAAGAAAGCCTGCTCTGCATGAAACAGATCCTGGAACAAATCCGGGATCAGGAGCTGACCCAGGAGCTGAAGCTTCCGGAGGGTATGCCCGATGTGGGAAATGTGATCTGCGCCTGGGGGCAGATCCTCATCCGAGGCAAGCAGTGGGAAAGTGACCGGGTAGGTGTGTCCGGCGGGGTGCAGGTCTGTGTGCTGTATGCCCCGGAGGATGGCAGCGAGACTCGGACGGTGGAGGCATGGATCCCGTTCCAGGAAAACTGGGAGCTGCCTCAGACCGACAGGGACGGCAAGCTTTGGGTCATGCCCGCCCTGCGGCAGGTAGATGCGCGCAGTGTATCTTCCAGGAAGCTGATGCTGCGTTCGGTCATAAGTCTGCTTGTGAAGGCTTGGGTGGACTGTGAAACGGACATATATACCCCCGGTGAGGTGCCGGAGGATGTGCAGCTGCTGATCCGGGAACGGCCTGTGCTGATCCCTACGGAAATCGGTGAAAAATCCTTTGTTATGGATGAGGAACTGACTGTGCCCTCCGATCTTCCGGAGCCAGAAAAGATCCTCTGCGCACGTCTGACACCGCGTATCAGCGAGGGTAAGGTCATGGCCGGGAAGCTTGTGTTCCGGGGCGGGGCAGAACTGCGTATGCTCTACCGGGCGCAAGAGGGGCTGCATACTATGCAAATGGAGTTGCCCTTTGCCCAGTACGGGGAGTTGGAGCATGAATATGATCCCCAGGCTACCGTGTGGGTCTTGCCTGTGCTGACCAGCTTTGAAGCGGATCTTACCGAGGATGGCAGGGTGCGTATGAAGGCCGGAATCACAGCCCAGTATATGGTCTGTGACCGAAAGGAATTAAAGCTTGTGGAAGATGGGTACAGCACCGGACGCCAGATGGCGCTGCACATGCAGGAAATGGAACTGCCGCTCATGTGGGATCGGCAATGGGTCTTGCAGGCAGAAAGCCCCTGGAACAGCCAGGGGACGGTGGTGGATACGGTGTTTTATCCGGATCACCCCAGGATGGGGCATAACGGCCAGCAGCTTACAGGCAGATTCCAAATGCTCTACTATGACGATGACGGAATGCTGCGCAGCAACAGCGCGAAATGGGAGCATACTCTTGACCAGGAGGGCAGTGTGTACATCTGCGGCGCGGAGAATGTGGATGAACAGGGAGCGCAGCTGCAGCTGCTTGCCCAAACCATGGATTCTCAAGGTCTGCAAACCCTGGCAGGTGCTACCCTGGGGGAGGGGCTGCAAAAGGATCCCGGCCGTCCAAGTCTGATTCTGCGGCGGGTGGGGTCGGATTCCCTGTGGGAGCTGGCAAAGCGCACTGGCTCTACGGTGAGCGCGATCCAAAAGGCCAACGGCCTGGAAAAAGAGCCGGAAGCAGGCGCTATGCTCATGATTCCAGTTTCATAAAAAATCCGGGATGCAACTTGCTCTTGCATCCCGGATATCTTTTATACATTGAACAGGAAGTTGACGATGTCGCCGTCCTTCATCACATATTCCTTGCCTTCGCTGCGTACCAGACCCTTGGATTTGGCATTGGCCATGGTGCCGCATTCCTTCATATCCTCGAAGGCGATGACCTCTGCACGGATGAAGCCACGCTCAAAGTCCGTATGGATCTTGCCGGCAGCCTGGGGGGCCTTGGTGCCTTTCTTAATGGTCCAGGCACGGCACTCGTCCGTTCCGGCGGTCAGGAAGGAGATCAGACCCAGCAGGGCATAGGAGCTGCGGATCAGCTTGTCCAGGCCGGATTCGTTGACGCCCAGCTCTTCCATGAACATGGCCTTTTCGTCGGGGTCGTCCAGCTCGGCAATGTCGGCTTCCAGCTTGGCACAGATGGGGATCAGCTGGCTGCCTTCCTGGTCTGCCAAGGCCTTCACAGCCATAAAGTGGCGGTTTTCTTCCGGCTCGTTGATCTCGGCCTCTGCCAGGTTGCCCACATAAATGGTCTTTTTCAGAGTCAGTAGGTCGGAGGTAGCGATCAGTGCTCTGTCGTCATCGGAGCAATCAAAGGTGCGAGCCAGCTTGCCCTCGTTCAGATGCTGCAGAAGCTCGGTGAACAGCTCGGCTTCGTGGACAAACTTCTTGTCGCCGCCCTTGCAGGCCTTCTGCGCCTTGTCGATACGGCGTTCCACCATTTCGATGTCTGCCATGACCAGCTCCAGATTGATGATCTCAATATCCCGCAGGGGATCCGTGGAGCCTTCCACATGGGTGATGT
>JAZNHQ010000124.1:0-34497 GCA_045577035.1 Faecousia sp.
GGTAGAGGGCGAGTTGCGCAGTAAGCCAAAACACCTTGCGTAGCAAGGCTTTTTCCACCTCATCCGTCAAAAATCAGAGATTTTTGCCACCTTCTCCTCAAGGAGAAGGCTTTGTATGCAACTTTCTATTTATTTGTTCTGTTTTGGCGTTTGGCGGCTTTTTTGACACTCTGCAAAAGGAGCTGCTCTCGCAGCTCCTTTTCTTTACAATAAATTCCTATTTATCGTTCCGATGGAACGATAAATAAATGCAAAATGCAGAATGCATAATGCATAATGCAAAATGAAGGTGTCGCCAAGGCGACGATAATATAAAATAAAAGCCGTAAAAACCTTATGGTTATTGTGCTTTATCGTTACCGGGCGGGTCAGGGCAAAAACGATTACCGCCCAGGGTGCACGCGAATTGGGATGAAACGCCCATGCGTTTCTTTGTAACGTTTTGGCGTTTTCTGGCTCTAACGGTCAAGAGGTGGGGAATATGGTCAAAATACGGGATGCCGGGTACTGCAATTTGAAGCTGCTGCTGATCTTTTTGGTCATATACGGCCACTTGGTAGAGCCGAAGATATGGCGCGATCCCGGACTTATGACGCAATATCGCTGGATCTACCTGGTACATATGCCGTTATTCGCATTTTTGACCGGGTTCTTTTTGGACAATGCCGCTGCTTGTTTGCGGCAATGGAACCAATGCTTTTCCTTGTATCTGTTTTTGCAAACGGCGGCGGTCTTTCTTGGAAACGGCAGGGTAGACCCGTTGACACCCTATTGGCATTTGTGGTATTTATTGAGTGTCAGTGTATGGTGCCTGTTGGGATGGTTGTGGTTTCGGTTTGGCAGAGGGAATGGGATCATCCTGCTGTTGGCGGCAATTGTCATTGGCTGTGCTGTGGGGTATGACCCTGAGATCGACCGGGAACATTCTGCGTCCAGAACCTTGGTGTTTTTCCCCTATTTCTTTGCAGGATTGCTCTGCCACAGGCAAACGCCATGGCATAAATACCGCTGGCTGGGGCTTACTTGCCTGTTACTGACGATATATGTTATGTCAACCGAAGGGAGAGATATCTCCGCCGTGTTTTTATATCATGCAGCCCCCTATGGCAGCCGGGAAAATGGGGCGTATTTGCGGCTGATCTGTTATTTCGCCGGGTTTTCTCTGGGGTTGTTTCTCTTAAGCTTTGTGCCGACGGTTCGGTTGCCCTTTTCCAAGGCCGGGGCGAATACGATGAATGCGTATATCCTCCATGTGCCCCTGGTGCTTTGGCTGCGGACAATGGATATCCCCTGGCAGTGGTATCCTGTCATCACAGCGGCATTTTTATATATGGTCCATAAGATCACCCAATGGCACCAAACACTTTATGGAATCAAATCATAAATAGCAAGTTATCAGGCTGTTCAATTAAGCACAATCTCAAAAAGAGCGTCATTGCGAACCAGTGACCGAGTCACTGGTGTGGCAATCTCCAATGTCCGTTTTTGCAAGGAACTACATTAGAAGTAACCTTTGCTGCGGGGATTGCCACGCCAGTGTGCGCACTGGCTCGCAATGACAAAAGTTGAGTGCGACGCAACCAACCAACAGAGCGAAGAATTAAATTTGCGACAGAAAGGAGAAAGCGGAATGTCCGGATTTGAAGAGATATATACCCAATATGCAAAGCCGGTGTACCGCTTTTTGCTGAAGCTGACGGCTGATGAGGATCAAGCCGAGGAGCTGCTGCAGGAAACCTTTTATCAGGCACTTTTGCATATTGACCGCTTTGAAGGGCGATGCAGCCTGTATACCTGGCTCTGCCAAATCGGCAAAAATGCCTGGCTCAAGGAATGTCGAAGACGAAAACGGTATTCCGGAGCAGGTGTGGAATCCTTGAAAAATACATCTGACTCTATGGAATCCGTAATGATCGAAAAAGAGGAAGCTTTTTTGATCCGCCAGGCGGTGTATCGGCTGGAAGAGCCGTATAAGGAAGTATTCGTGCTGCATACCTTTGGCGAACTGAAGCTAAAGGAGATCGCCCAGGCCTTCGGAAAATCAGAAAGCTGGGCAAGAGTGACCTATTACCGGGCGAAATGCCAAATTCTACAGGAGGTGTCCGAATGAAACTACCGTGTGCCATCGTGCAGGATCTTCTGCCGGTTTATGAAGAGGAACTATGCTCACCGGAAAGCCGGGAGGCGGTGCGGGAGCATCTTGCACAATGCCCCCAATGCGCCCGCAGTGTGCGCCCCATACATATCCCTGTTGCAGAGCCTGAAAAACAGGAAAAAGCCGTGCTGCGCAGCTTCCGTAAGGTGCGCCGCCGGTGGATCGCCTCCATTTTGCTGGTGCTCATTCTGCTGCCGATTTTAGGCGGCGTAGGCTACCTGGGCTGGAACCAGTATCAAGGGGAAGGAATATGCTTTACCAATTTGGACGAGATCAGCAAGGCTTCTGATTTTGTAAAGCTGCTGGAAAAGGGCCAGTATGAAAAAGCGGCCAAATGCCTGGATTACTCGGCGGATTATGAAAGCATCCAGGAAGCCCTATCCCTCACCTGGCAGGACAATATGCCCAATGTGCAGCAAGTGCAGCTGGGCGATTCGCTGTGGATGGCAGAGCCTGAATTGACCCAGCGGTATTTGCAGGATCCTTCTGACCAGATATGGCTCTATTTGATCTATAATGGAGTTGGCCGGATGCTGATCCCTACAGAGATATTCAGGGCTGCTGTGAAAGAGGGTGGCTCCGAGGGCCACTGGGATGAAACGATCTATGAAACGGGCACCGGGTATATCTATGCGTCCTTTCAGACCCAGTGGGGAAGCTTCATGGTGGAGCAAAACAGCTGGTCGCAGATCATGGAGCATTCGGATGACGCGGCCATGCTTTGCTATCACTTTGCCATGTACCCCCAGTGGCTCTATGACCAAAGCCTGCCCGAGCTGGAGGACTATGCAAAAGCCCAATGGCAGAGTACCCAGGACTGGAACGACCCATACCGAGACATGACCCTGGAGGAATACACAGCCTGCCGTATCCAGGAATTTGCGCAGGAAATGCGCAGCCTTGAAGCCCAAGGGGTATCCATTCAGCATGAGGGATTCGAGGATGCATATCAGATCGATGGGGAATGGGTCATCCGGATGGATGTAACCGTGTCCAAAGGAAACAAAAAAATCCAAATGATCCTGGATGTGCGTATGAGCAACGAAAAAATGAAAATAAATGGTGGACACCATACGCCTGACGCTCCATACTGGATCGACCAGCTTTGGAATGTGCTTATTTAATGTTATGTAAACCGTATTGCAATCCTGTGATTTTCATGATATCATGGAAAAAACAGGGGAGGGGAATTTATGAATTACCGTACTGACAAATATGGCAACGAGCTGTCCATTTTGGGCTTTGGCTGCCTGCGGTTTCCGCAGAAAATGGGCAAGATCGATCTGGCGGAGACAGAGCGGGAGATCATGGAGGCCTACCGTGCCGGTGTGAATTATTTCGATACTGCCTATGTGTACACCGGCAGCGAGGCGGCGCTGGGACAGATCCTGGAGAAAAATGGCATTCGGGAAAAGGTACATATTGCCACCAAGTTACCCCATTACCTGGTCAAAACCAGGGAAGATATTGACAAGATGTTTAACGAGGAGCTGAAGCGGCTCCGTACGGACTATGTGGATTATTATCTCATGCACATGCTAAATGACCCGGCGGCCTGGGAGCGAATGAAATCCCTGGGGATTTTGCAGTGGCTGGAGGATAAAAAGGCAAAGGGCATTATCCGTCAGGTGGGCTTTTCCTACCACGGCAATTCGGATGTTTTCTGCAAGGTGCTGGATTGCTATGACTGGGATTTCTGCCAGATCCAGTATAACTATCTGGACGAGCATTCCCAGGCGGGCAGAAAGGGCCTCCGCTATGCTCACAGCAAGGGTCTGCCGGTGATCATTATGGAGCCTTTGCGTGGCGGCAGATTGGTGAGTCTCTTGCCGGATACGGCCAAGAAGATCATGGCAAGCTATAAGGTCAGACGCACTCCGGCGCAGTGGGGCTTCCGCTGGCTGTGGAATCAGCCGGAGGTCACCGTGGTGTTGTCCGGTATGAACTCCATGGATATGGTCAAGGAGAATATTCAGACGGCTTGCGATGTAAAAATCGGAGAAATGGGCCCCGACGAGGAAGCCATGCTTGCCCGGGTGGTCAAGGCCATTCAGTCGGATATGAAGGTTGGCTGCACCGGCTGCGGCTACTGTATGCCTTGCCCCAAGGGCGTGGATATTCCCGGTACCTTTGCGGCATATAACCGACGCTATGCGGAGAATTGGTACACCGCCATGAAGGAGTATTTCATGTGTACCACCCTGCGGAAGAATTCCGCAGCCGCCTCCAACTGTGTGGAGTGCGGCAAATGCGAAAAGCATTGCCCGCAAAATATCCCCATCCGGAAAAAGCTGAAGGAAGCCCGGAAAGTCCTGGAAGGCCCGGTTTATAAGGTAGCCCGCAAAGTCGCCGGCTGGTTTACAAAGTTCTGATTAGCGTACTTTTACGGCGGTGATCACCAGGGCGGCGCAGCAGATGACTGCGGCGCAGATCTTGGCGATCAGCAGAATGGTGCCGGAGGCGGGAATGCACAGAACCATAAACACCGCACAAGCAATGCAGGCGATCAAGGTAAAGGAAGCGGTTGCCGGATGCAGCTGCTTCATTCCCAGCCAAAAACTGGAAATAATACCCAAATCCACTACCAGGACGATGTATGGCAGAATGCTTGCAATGGTTTTGGGCAATGGAATATCCTGTATAATATTGGCACACAGATAACTCCATACCGACCAAAGCAGCTGGATCATGGATAACGCAAAGCATATTTTGAAGGCCTTATCTTCCGTCATCAGCGGATACAGACCCATGAGCAGAATAATGCTTGCCAAGAAATGGGTCAGCGTCAGCTGGGGCATCAACCGGGGAAGTACCAGTGCCAGCAGGATTCCTGTTACGATCTTCAGTATGGTTTTTTGCAGCAGGGGCTTTTCATCAAACTCCGTTTCGGCGGTGGGGGTGTAAAATGTTCCTTTTTCTACCACATTGGAAACGCTTTCTTCCTCGGGAAACAGCATACCCATGGCCTCCTTTCAATATGTGGATGGTTTCCTTGCATCTACAGTATATCACAAACTGGTTACAATGTAAACAGTATATAATGTACAAATATCTCCTTGCCCATTTGTGAATATCGCATATTAGTTTACATAATATCTAAATTGAACGAACAGCATAAAAGTGTGTCATTGCGCGCCAGTGCGCACCGCCAACGGAGTGACAAATATCAATTTATCGGGCCGTAGTACGGCCGGACAATGTGCGTCAAAACTGGCAGTCGTCCTTACGCCATTAGGTACCGCCCGGTATCTTTCTTGCCTCAAAACCCTTAAGATCATTGGGCTTTATCGTTACCGGGCGGGTATGGGCAAAAACGATTTCCTCCCAGGGTTAACGCGTAATGGGGTGAAGCGCCCTTGCGCTTCAAATTGGGAATTTATAAGCAAATAAAACCAGGATCATCCGGGGGGATGCTCCTGGTTTTTATTAGCGGTTAGCGTACATTTTTTCGTAGTAGTTCTGATACTCGCCGGAGATGATGGTCTCCCACCAATCCCGGTTATCCAGGTACCATTGGATGGTCTTCTGAATACCGTCGGCGAATTTGGTTTCCGGCAGCCAGCCCAGCTCGGTATGGATCTTGGTGGGGTCGATGGCGTAGCGCATATCGTGACCCTTCCGGTCGGTCACATAGGTGATCAGACTTTCGGGCTTGCCCAGGGCTTTACAGATGATCTTGATGATGTCAATATTGCGCATTTCGTTATGGCCGCCGATATTATAGACCTCACCCTTGCGACCCTTATGAATGATCAGGTCAATGGCCTTGCAGTGATCTTCTACATACAGCCAGTCCCGGACATTCAGACCCTCACCGTACACAGGCAGGGGCTTATCGTTCAGGGCGTTGGCGATCATCAGGGGGATCAGCTTCTCCGGGAAATGATAAGGGCCGTAATTGTTGGAGCAGCGGGAGATGGTCACCGGCAGTCCATAGGTGCGGTGATAGGCCAGCACCAAAAGATCTGCACCTGCTTTGGAGGAGGAGTAGGGGGAACTGGTGTGAATGGGCGTTTCCTCCGTAAAGAACAGATCCGGGCGATCCAACGGCAAATCCCCATACACCTCGTCGGTGGATACCTGGTGATACCGTTCGATGCCGTATTTACGGCAGGCATCCATCAGTACCTGGGTGCCCAGAATATTGGTGCGCAGGAATACCTCGGGATCCTCAATAGAGCGATCCACATGGCTTTCCGCCGCAAAGTTTACTACAATATGGGGCTTTTCTTCCTCAAAAAGCTTGTACACCGCTTCCCGGTCGCAGATGTCCGCTTTCACAAAGCGGAAATTGGGCTTGTCCATGACCGGTGCCAGGGTGCTTAAGTTGCCGGCGTAGGTCAGCTTGTCCAGGCAGATGATCCGATAGTCCGGATATGTATGGAGCATATGGAACACAAAGTTGCAGCCGATAAAGCCTGCGCCGCCGGTAACGATAATGGTCTTGCTCATTTGCCTTCCTCCAGCTTTTCCAGTCGCTTCAGATCGTGGATCACATCGATGTACTTGCCGTCCAAAACATCCTGCAGATACTGGCCGTACTGGTTGGGATAAGACTTGATGGCCTCTTCCACGGCTTCCCGGGAGATCCAGCCGTTCATATAAGCAATGTCTTCCAGACAGCCGATCTTACGGTTCTGGTGTTCCTCGATGGTTTTAATGAAATTGGTGGCTTCCACCAGGCTTTCGTGGGTGCCGGTATCCAGCCAGGTAAAGCCCTGACCCAGCAGTTCCACATTTAGCCGACCCTGTTCCAGGTAGATCCGGTTCAAGTCGGTGATCTCCAGCTCGCCCCGCTTGGAGGGCTTCAGAGCCTTGGCGTATTCCACCACGGAATTGTCATAGAAATACAGTCCTGTGACGCAGTAATTGCTCTTAGGCTGCTGGGGCTTTTCTTCAATGGAAACGGCCTTTCCTGTGGCATCAAATTCCACGATACCGAAACGGTGGGGATCGTCCACATAGTAGCCGAATACGGTGGCGCCGCCGGTTTTGGCAGTGCGCACTGCTTTTCTGAGCCGCTTCTTCAGACCGTGACCAGCAAAAATATTATCACCCAGCACCATGGCCACAGTATCCTTGCCGATGAATTCCTCACCGATGATAAAGGCCTGGGCCAATCCGTCGGGGGATTCCTGGATGGCGTAGCTCAGGTGCAGACCAAACTGACTGCCATCGCCCAGAAGCGCCTGGAAGCGGTGGGTGTCCTGCAGGGTGGAGATAATCAGAATATCACGGATGCCTGCACTCATGAGCACAGACATGGGGTAGTAGATCATGGGCTTATCGTATACAGGCAACAGCTGCTTGGAGGTGACCTTTGTCAAAGGATACAGCCGTGTGCCGGAGCCGCCAGCTAAAATAATGCCTTTCATAAAGAGGATCTCCTTTTCTGCCGGCAAGGTTGCCGACAAAGCTTCGTGATCGTGTGTTTGCACAGATACTCTGATATTATACCTTATGGAAGGCTTTTTTTCAAGGGGTGGGGAATTTTCTGTGAGATAGGACCATATATCCATGGCTTTTTTTACAGGATTCTTCGCTTTTTTGGTCATTTCGATCATAAAAAGTGAGATGAAGAAATTTTCCGTGAAAAAATCGTGTAAATTTATTGAAAACCAAACGGAAATGGTGTATACTGTAGTTTGGATTTATAGAGTCGGTTATTGTGCGCTTATGGCGAAACCGGTCCCGTGAAAGGAGAAAACGGATGCAAAATGTGAAGAATGAACAGACCGCAGCAAGAGAGGTCGATGTAGTACGACTGCTGCGGATGCTGTGGAAGAGAGTGTGGGTGATCGTTGGCGTAATGACCCTGTTTGGTGTGCTGGCCTGGATCTACAGCTCCTTTATGGTGCAGCCCACCTACCGCACCAGCTTTTCCGCATACATCAACAACAAAGAACTGACCGATGAGAGCATTGGCACCACGACCAGTGACCTGAATGCTTCCCGGGGTCTGATGTATGTTTATGAGGATATTGTGGAGAGCCGTACTGTTTTACAGAAGGCTGCCGCTCAGTGCGGATTTGAAGTGCAGTCCGGCATGATCTCTGCCAGCACTGCGGAGTCGGCACCTATTTTGACGGTTTATGTGACCACCGATGATCCTGTGACCTCCCAGAAGCTGGCAGAGGCCATAGCGGCGGTGGCACCGGCTCAGGTGTCTGAGGTGGTGCAGGGCAGTACCATGACCCTGATCGATCCTCCCTATACACCCTCTGCGCCTTATTCTCCCAATATTTTCCGGAATGTTGTGTACAGCTTGATCCTGGGCCTGGTCGCTTCTGTGATCGCCCTGGTGATTATCGATGTGGTCTACGACAATGTGCTGGAAGGCGACGATCTGGAGGCTCGCTACCATATTCCTGTGGTTGGCCGTATCCCGGATTTCCAGCTGGCACAGAGAAATGATGCCAGATACGGCCAGGTAAAGGAGAGGGGGATCAGACGATGAACAATGCACCCAGAAGAAATAAAACCTTGACGCCTGTTCAGCGTCATAAGATCCTGCTGACGGAAAAGACACCCTTTGCCATGCAGGAGGCATTTAAGGAGCTTCGCACCAATGTGATGTTCTCCATGCCCGGTACCGGTTGCAAATGCGTGGGCGTGACCAGCCCCACCCCCGGTGACGGAAAGAGTACCACCGCTGCCAACCTGGCCATTTCCCTGGCACAGATCGGCAAACGGGTGATTTTGATCGATTGCGATATGCGCTTGCCCACTGTGGCAGACAGCTTCCGCCTCAAGGCAGTGCCCGGTCTGAGCGATTTCCTGTCCGGACAGGCCCCTGTGGAGGAGTGCGTTCGCCAGGTGGAGCAGTTCAAGCTGAGCATTATGCCTGCAGGCAATATTCCTCCCGACCCCACCGGCCTTTTGGAGGATGTGCAGATGGAGCGCCTCATCAATGCGTTCCGCAATGTGTATGACTATGTGGTAGTGGATCTGCCTCCTGTGACGGCAGTGCCCGATGCCTCCATTTTGTCCAAGTATATTGACGGCTTCCTGCTGGTTATCCGTAACCGCCAGACCCGCCACCGCTATGTGGCCGAGATGATCCGGCAGCTGCGCTTGACCAACAGCAAGATCATTGGCTTTACTTCCGTAGGCGGAGACCTGTCGGCCAAGAAGTACTATAAGCACAGATACAGTCAGGGATACGACCAGGTGCAAAAATGAGAGAGCTAGAGATTTGCGATCTCCACGGACATTTTCTGCCCGGGATGGATGATGGCAGCGGGTCTGTTGCCGAGTCCTTGCAAATGCTGGAAATGGCGGCGCAGCAGGGCATCGGACAGATGTTTGCCACACCCCACTATTATCCCGTAGAAACTGTGGACGAATTTTTGCAGCGGCGGGAGGAAAGCGCCCAACAGCTGACCCAGGCCATGGAGGCGGCAGGCAAAACGCTCCCCAAGGTCTGCCTGGGAGCAGAGGTTGCTTATCGCCAGGGCATCGGCAATGCCGATAACCTGGAAAAGCTCTGCCTGGGTAAGTCCCGCTATCTGTTGCTGGAATTGCCTTTTACCCCCTGGAAACCCAGCATGTTTCGGGATATCAGCAGCATGTCCAATGTGCGGGGGATCATTCCGGTGATCGCCCATGTGGAGCGATATCTTAGCATGCAGGAAAAAAAGTATATCCGGCAGCTGATGGAGCAGGATGTGGTGTTCCAAATGAATGCATCCATGCTGCTGCACTGGAATACCAGAGGCAAAGCCAAACGGATGCTCCAAAGTGGGTCTGCACACCTGCTGGGCTCCGATTGCCACAACATGATGGCTAGAAAACCCAATTTGGGACCTGCCGTGGATTATCTGGAAAAATGCAATCTGCACGGTGTCTTGGAACAGGCTGCCGCGCTGAGCATGGAGATTTTTGAGCAGGCTATATAATACGAATTCTTAATAAAATCCATTAAGAATCCGTATAAAAGGGAGATACATTTATGGTTAGAAGCAAACGGCGAAAAATTGAACATTGGAATATGGTGTCTATGCTCCTGGTGGCATACGATTTGATCGCTGTAAGCCTGGCGTATTTCCTGGGCTTGTGGCTTCGGTTTGATTGTAATTTCTCGGAGATTACAGGCCTTTATTTGCAGGCGTTCCTGTATTTCGCGCCTGTCTACGGCGTGCTGTGCGTGACGGTTTTCTGGCGGCTGCGGCTTTATAACAGCCTGTGGCGGTTTGCCAGCACCACGGAATTCAAAATGACCCTTTGGGGTACGCTGATTACCTCTGTGCTGCATATTATCGGCATAGGTGTTACCCTGGGACTTCTTACCGGACGCCTGGCACGGATGCCCATTTCCTACTACATTGTGGGTATGGGACTGCAGTTCCTGGCGGTGCTGGGGATCCGCTTCTCCTACCGATTTGTCCTGCTGGAGCGGGCAAAGCGCAAGAAGGTCAACACCAAGCAGATCCGTGTTATGCTGGTAGGTGCCGGTGACGCCGGCGAGATGATCCTGCGTGAGATCCAGCGTCTGAAAGAGGAGACCATGCAGGTCTGCTGCATCATTGACGATAACCCCAATAAATGGGGCAGATACATAGAAAATGTGCCCATTGTGGGCGGCAGATTTGACATTATCGAAAACGCACGGAAGCACCAGATCGACAAGATCTTCGTGGCAGTGCCCAGTGCCAGCGCAGAGGACAAGCGTGCTATCTTGAACATCTGCAAGGAAACCGGCTGCGAGTTGAAAAATCTGCCTGGCATTTATCAGATGATGTTTGGCTACGCCACCCTGGGCGATTTGAAGGATGTGGCGGTGGAGGATCTGCTGGGCAGAGATCCTATCCGTGTCAATATGGATCAGATTTCCCGGCATATCCGGGGCAGAGTGGTCATGGTCACCGGCGGCGGCGGATCTATTGGTAGCGAGCTGTGCCGGCAGGTGGCAGCCTATGACCCCAGGCAACTGATCATTTTCGATGTATACGAAAACAACGCCTACGAGATCCAGCAGGAATTAAAGGAAAAATTCCCTGCGCTGGATATGAAGGTGCTCATCGGCTCTGTCCGTGACAGCCGCCGGATGAATGAGGTTTTTGAAACCTATCGGCCGCAGATCGTCTATCATGCGGCGGCCCACAAGCATGTGCCCCTGATGGAGGACAGTGCCTGCGAGGCCATCAAGAATAATGTGATCGGCACCTACAAGACTGCCTTTGCGGCCATGACCCATGGCTGTGAGCGCTTTGTGCTGATCAGTACGGACAAGGCCGTGAACCCCACCAATATCATGGGCGCCAGTAAGCGCCTTTGCGAAATGGTGGTGCAGAGCTTTGACCGGGCCATGAAGGAGGGCAAGGCAGATAAGCTGCCCATGCTCTTTACCCACAAGGCCCATGGAAGTGAAAAATTTACGCCCGAATTCTCCGTTACCAAGTTCAAGACGGACTTTGTGGCTGTGCGCTTCGGCAATGTGCTGGGCAGTAACGGCTCCGTGATCCCGCTGTTTAAGAAGCAGATCGCCAAGGGCGGCCCGGTGACGGTGACTCACCCCGACATTATCCGCTACTTTATGACCATTCCCGAGGCCGTGTCCCTGGTGATGCAGGCAGGCACCTACGCCAAGGGCGGTGAGATCTTTGTGCTGGATATGGGCGCACCGGTGAAGATCGACGAGCTGGCCCGGAACCTGATCAAGCTGTCCGGTCTGAAGCCTGATGAGGATATTCCCATCGTTTACACAGGCCTGCGTCCCGGCGAAAAGCTGTACGAAGAAAAGCTTATGGCAGAAGAGGGAATTCAGAAAACTGAGAATGAACTGATCCATATCGGCAATCCCATTCCCTTCGATACAGACCAATTCCTGATCCAGCTGGAAAAGCTGATGCATGCCGCCCATGATAATAGCACTGACATTGTTCATCTGGTGGAAAACATGGTTCCTACTTACCACCCCGAGCGTGGCTGCACCGGCAAAAAAGACGAAACCTACGAAAAACTCAGAGCAGAAGCTGCTTGTATGAAATAGCCTGAAAAGGAGCGATACCCTTGGAAATCAAAGCGTTTGAAAAGAAGGTGTGGCTTGCCACCCCTACCATGCATGGTGATGAGATTCGCTATGTGCAGGAGGCATATGAGACCAACTGGATGTCCACAGTGGGAGCCAATATCAATGTAATCGAGCAGATGGTTGCTGAGAAGATCGGATGCAAGTATGCAGTGGCCTTGTCCTGTGGTACAGCTGCATTGCACCTGGCTGTAAAGCTGGCAGGTGTGAAGCCTGGTGACAAAGTATTTTGTTCCGATGTGACCTTTGCCGCCACCGTCAATCCCATTGTGTACGAAAAAGCTGTTCCTATTTTTATTGATACGGAGCGGGATACCTGGAATATGGATCCGGTCGCCCTGGAAAAGGCGTTCCAGATGTACCCGGATGTGAAGGTGGTGGTCATTGTCCACCTGTACGGTACACCTGCCAAGATGGACGAACTGAAGGCTGTCTGTGACAGACACGGTGCTGTGATCGTGGAAGATGCGGCAGAGTCCTTGGGTGCTACATATAAGGGCATACAGACCGGCAGCTTTGGTGCCTATAACTGTATTTCTTTCAACGGCAATAAGATCATTACCGGTTCTTCCGGCGGTATGCTGCTGACGGATGATCTGGAGGCCGCAAATAAGGCCAGAAAATGGTCCACTCAGAGCCGTGAATACGCCCCCTGGTACCAGCATGAGGAAACCGGCTACAATTACCGCATGAGCAATGTAATTGCCGGTGTGGTGCGTGGTCAGATTCCCTATCTGGAGGAGCATATTGCCCAAAAGCGGGCAATTTATGAGCGCTATCAGGAGGGCTTCAAGGACCTGCCTGTGACCATGAATCCCTATGATGCAGTGAATTCCGTCCCCAATTTCTGGCTTAGCTGTATGCTGATCCATGAAGATGCCATGTGTCCGCAGGTGCTGGGAGAAAATAAGGCACTTTACCGGGAGGAAGCCGGCAAGAGCTGCCCCACACAGATCCTGGAGACCCTGGCAAGTTATAATGCAGAGGGCAGACCAATTTGGAAGCCCATGCATATGCAGCCTATTTACCGTATGCACGGCTTTGTGACCGTGGAGGGAGATGGCAGAGGCAGAAGCAATGCCTATATCCCCGGCTCCGGTGAGGATGTGGGCCTGGATATCTTTAACCGTGGCTTGTGCCTGCCCAGTGATAACAAAATGACCCCTGAGGAACAATCTGTAATTATTGAGATCGTTAAGAATTGCTTTGTGTGAGGTACATAGATGTACAAGAGGTTTTTTAAGCGATTTTTCGACTTTATATTGAGCCTTTTGGCGCTGATCGTACTTAGCCCTGTTCTGTTGATTCTAATGGTACTGGGCACGATCAAAATGAAGGGCAATCCCTTTTTTGCACAGCTTCGCCCCGGCAAGAATGAAAAGATTTTCAAGCTGATCAAGTTCCGCACCATGACCAACGAAAAAGATGCGCAGGGTAACCCTTTGCCCGATGATGTGCGACTGACCAAATACGGAAAATTCCTACGCAGTACCTCTCTGGACGAGCTTCCGGAGCTGATCAACATTCTCAAAGGCGACATGTCCATCGTCGGCCCCCGCCCATTGTTGGTACAGTATTTGGAGCGATATAATGCTTTCCAACGCCGCCGCCATGAGGTGCGTCCCGGATTGACAGGTCATGCGCAGGTTCACGGACGCAATACGATTACATGGGAAGAAAAGTTTAAGTTGGATGTAGAATATGTCGATCGTGTGACATTTCTGGGAGATGTAAAGATTATTCTGACCACAGTGAAGTCGGTACTGAAGCGAGAGGGCATTAGCAGTGCATCCAGTGCAACTATGGAAGTATTTATGGGAACCTCTGAGGAAGGTGTAAAATGAAACTGCTGTTTACAAGTGTGGGAAGACGGGTAGAGCTGATGCAGGCATTTCGAAATGCCGCAGACTGCCTGGGAATCGAGTTGACTTTGTATGGTGCTGATATCTCAAATTCTGCACCGGCACTTTGCTTTTGCGATAAGACAGTGATCGTACCTCGCATTAACCACCCGGACTATATTCCCAGCTTACTGGACATTTGTACAAAAGAGAAAATTGATGCATTGATTCCTACCATTGATACAGATCTTTTGATTTTGGCACAGAATAAAGAGAAATTCCTGGCCATTGGCACCCGGGCAATTATTAGTGCGCCGGACAAAATTGCCCTTTGTCGGGATAAACGCCTGACGGCAGACTATTTCCACAGCGTTGGCCTGGAAAGTCCTGCCCCGGTGGACGATGTGGCAAAATATGATGATGGGTTTCCTGCGTTTATTAAACCCAAGGATGGAAGCTCCAGCATTTTTGCATATAAGGTCAACAATGCACAGGAACTGGCAAGCTATGCCAGCCAGGTGCCGGACTACATTATTCAGCCTTTTATCAGCGGTACAGAATACACTGTTGATATTTTCTGCGATTTTGAAGGAAACCCGGTTTTTATTACCCCTCGCATCCGTCTGGCTGTTCGAGCCGGTGAGGTGCTGAAGACTCAAATCGTACAGGATCAACAGATCATCTCAGAAATGAAGCAATTGCTCCGGGATTACAAGCCTTGTGGTGCAATTACTGTACAGTTGATTCGTCAAGAAGAAACCGGTGTAGATTATTATATTGAGATCAACCCTCGCTTTGGCGGCGGTGCGCCTCTGTCCATCAAGGCCGGTGCAGATTCTGCCCAGGCACTGATACAACTGGTACAGGGTGCTGCCTTGCCTTATTGCGAAGCTGCCGCAGAGGATGGCGCAGTTTACAGTCGGTTTGACCAAAGTGTGAGAGTGCTATGATTACCATTACCAATATTTTGGAATGTGAGCGCTATATCCACGAAATGGATGCGGTGATCTTTGACTTGGACGATACACTGTATTCCGAAAAAGATTATGTCCGAAGCGGATACAATGCGGTTGCCAAGGCCTTTCCCCAGGTAAGCTTAATGGCAGATAAGCTGTGGACGGCTTTTGAACAAAAGCTTCCGGCCATTGATGCTGTGCTGGAGGCGGAGGGATTGGGCACTGCGGAAAATAAACAAAAAGCATTGCAGATATACCGCAATCATATGCCGGTAGTTGATGTATATCCCGGTGTCTATGCCCTGTTACAGAGATTGCAAGGCGAAAAAAAACTAGGTCTGATCACCGATGGCAGACCGGAGGGACAAAGAGCGAAAATTGATTCGCTGAGGCTAAATCCCTATTTTCATAAAATAATTGTCACGGATGAGTTGGGCGGCCCAGCATTCCGCAAACCCAACGAGACAGCCTTTTGCTTGATGCAAGAGGCTTTGTCGGTAGCTTTTGAAAAGATGGTCTATATTGGCGACAATATGAGAAAAGACTTTATCGCACCCCAAAAGCTGCGGATGCAAACAATTTATTTCAACAATCCGGACGGATTGTATACAGGATGATGTTATGAATATTCTTTTTCTGACACTGGTAAATATAGCGAGTCTCGAAGAAAAACAGAATATCTATGCGGATCTGTGCCGGGAACTGGTGCTACGGGGACATAAGGTCCATATCGTATGCCCTGATGAAAGCGGTAAGGATACCAGCTTTGTACCCTACGGGGAAGGCAGCGGTATTTTGCATGTAAAGACCGGTCGGGTGCAGAAAACCAATATCATCCGGAAGGGGATTACCACGGTTTTGTTGGGGTCTATCTTCAAAAAAGCCATTCGTAAGAACCTTAAGGGGAATCGTTATGATTTGGTCATGTATTCCACCCCACCTATTACATTGGTTAATATTGTAAAATATATTAAAAAGCGTGACAGTGCAAAAACCTACCTGCTTTTGAAGGATATTTTCCCACAAAACGCGGTTGACCTGGGAATGATGAGCAAGAAGGGTCTTAAAGCACCTATTTACCGATATTTTCGAAAGATGGAGCGCAAGCTCTATGCCTTATCCGACCAGATCGGCTGCATGAGCCAAGCCAATGTGGACTATATTAAGGCCAACGAACCGCAGATTCCGCAGGAAAATCTCCATATTAGTCCGAATTCCTTTGAGCCGCAGGTCCTTTTGATGTCTGCAGAGCAAAGGGAAGCTATCCGAAAAAAATACGAATTACCCACGGACAAAAAACTGTTTGTTTACGGTGGTAATCTTGGCAGACCCCAAGGTGTTCCCTTCATTATTGAATGCATGAAGGCGGTTGCGAACAGGGAGGATTGCTATTTTGTGATCTGTGGCACGGGTACGGAGTATGGCCTGCTGGAAGCTTATGTGCGTGAAAGCAAGCAACCGAATTTGAAGATGATCCCCGGTTTGCCCAGAAAAGAATACGAGGAGTTTGTGGGTTGCGGCGATGTGGGCTTGATTTTCCTGGATCATCGGTTTACCATCCCCAATTTTCCCAGCCGTCTGCTGAGTTATATGCAAAAATCCATGCCCATCATTGCCTGCACCGATCCCAATACAGATGTTGGGCAGGTGATCACTGAGGGCGGCTTCGGCTGGTGGTGCGAAAGCGTGGATACCGGGGCCTTTGTGGATTGCGTAAACCAGGCACTTACTGCAGACCTGCCTCAAATGGGTGCCTCTGGCCTTGCCTATCTGAATGAGCACTACAATGTAAAGAAAGTTGCAGAGGATATCCAAGACAGACTCACTGGAGAAATTGTATGAGAGTATTACAGATCAATTCTGTTTGCGGCATACGCAGCACAGGCAGAATTTGTGTGGAGATTGCCAAGGAACTGGAAAGCCAAGGCGCAGAAGTCAAGATTGCCTATGGGCGTTTGGATCAAGTTCCTCCGGATGTGGAGAAATATGCTGTTCGGATCGGAAGTAATTTGGATCTGAAAATCCATGCCCTGGGTACTCGCCTGTTGGATCTACACGGATTCTATTCCCGGCGGGCAACAAAGCGTTTCCTGCAGTGGGCAGACAGCTTTGATCCTGACCTGCTGTGGCTGCATAATATTCATGGCTATTATATCAATGTGGAAATGCTGTTTGCGTGGATCAAGTCCAGACCGAATATGCAGGTCAAATGGACCCTGCATGACTGCTGGGCATTTACCGGACATTGTTCGCATTTTGACTATGTAGGCTGTCAAAAGTGGAAAAATGGATGCAAAAAATGTTCCCAAAAGAAAGAATACCCCACCAGCATTGGCCTGGATAACAGCAGAAAAAACTACCTGCGGAAAAAGACTGCCTTTACCGGGGTAAAGAATATGTCGATTATAACGCCTTCTCAATGGTTGGCAGATTTGGTTCAGCAAAGCTTCTTGGGAGAGTATCCGGTGGAAGTACGGAACAACCAAATTGACCGGAAGGTGTTTCAGCCGACCAATGGACAATTCCGCAAGAAATATGGCCTGGAGCATACGAAGATCATTTTAGGTGTTGCCAGTGCGTGGAGTCGAAAAAAAGGGCTCTATGATTTCTATGAATTAAGCCGACACCTGGATGCAGATACGCGTATTGTAATCGTTGGGTTGGACGAAAACCAAATGAAGGATTTGCCGAAACAGATCCTGGGCATTTCCAGAACCAATAACGCACAGGAACTGGCAGAGATCTATACAGCGGCAGATGTGTTTTTTAATCCAACCTATGAAGATACCTATCCCACGGTGAACTTGGAGGCACAGGCTTGTGGAACGATGGTGGTTGTCTATGATACCGGCGGAAGCCGGGAGACTTTGTATCGAGAAGATGCCAAGGTGATCGCAAAAGGCGATTGGAAAGCGTTACTTGATATTGTGAAAGATCTCAAAAGTGAGTGAATAGGAGTACAGAACTATGATTTCCTTCAGCGGTATTGACTGCGGTGGCAAGTCCACGCAGATCGAGAAAGTGGCCGAAGCATACAAGAAACAAAAAAGAAGAGTGAAGGTCATTCATTCTCGGGGTGGATATACGCCCGTTCTGGAGTTCTTCAAAACCTTGATTCGTTCAGACAAGCATGGAACGGCCGAGGAGCAGGAGGAATACCGCGAGGCGGTACACGGAAGCTCTAAAAAGAGGAAACTGTTGCTCTGGCTGTCAATTTTTGACTTGGGTATCTATTACGGAATCTATTTCCGCCTGGTGGAGCTTTTTGGCAAGACTATTTTGGCGGACCGGTATTTTTGGGATTCTTGTATTGATTTTCGCATGAAATATCCGGAGTTTGATTTTGAGAAATGGTGGGTATGGCGGTTTGCGAAGGCAATTCACCTGAAGCCCAAGGTTTCTGTGATCTATACCATTCCGGCGGAGCTTTCTATGTATCGGTCTTCCATAAAAAATGAACCTTGGCCGGAGCCTGTAGAGGTTCGCCGGGATCGAATTGATCGGTACATGAAGGAAATCGAGCTTGGAAAATGGCAGCATGTGATTGATGCCACCGGCACCATTGATGAGGTGTACGAAGAAACGATAAGGATTATAGGCTTGTGAAGATTTCATTTATGCTCAAGCGTGAGGATTTTTATTCCATAAATCAAAAGACGCTTGAAAAGTATTATGCAACCAGCCAAAGTAAGAAGCGTCTATATATCTATCCGGAGCTCAATGCCATTGTGACAGCACGTCCGTCCAAGACTGTGCGGCAATACCTGTATACGGAGTTCCGGGTCAACGGGTCGTTTCTCAAAAGATTGCTGGTGCGGCTTTATGCTACCGCACTCCTTAATAGCAGGGGCCTGTTTGCAGCCAAATCTGTTGTTCTTAACACAGATGCTAGCCGGGATACACTAATCTATCCTTGCAATAAAAAATTTAGAATATTTGATTTTCATAAAAACGAAGTGAGCGTTCTGGGCAAGGACGGTTTTCCCACGGATGATCTTGCCCGGGAAATTGACTTTCGAACCCACAACAGCGCCGATTTCATTCCCGGCCTGATTCGCAGCAGTGAGCAGGGGTACTCAGAAATCATTATTGACGGATGTCCCGTAGCCCGTACCGGGCAGCGGATGACAGCACTGTGCGACGAAGCATTTGCCATATGGAGCGAATATATTGCTCCGGATGTGCGACAGCTGTCTGCAGAAGAGTATGCCAAAATGCTGAACGAGCAAATCCTTTCGCTGAAAGAAAGGGTTCAGGCTATGGGCAAGCAGGTGAATGATACGCAGCTGGATCAGTTGTGTGAGGAATTGCTGTGTATTTTGCGTACAGCCCAGGGGCAGGTGCCTGTAGGCTTGAGCCACGGCGATCTGCAAGCGGGCAATATTTGGGTAGAAAACAAAACGGACAAGCTGTACATTATTGACTGGGAATCCTGGAAAAATCGCAGTACTTGGTACGACCGGGCGGTTTTGTATGAGGGACTGCGAAGAACGGATGGCTTGGCGGAATACAGCAAGTGCCGAGATTTTATTCATACTACAGTTTTGTTGGAGGATATTATCTTCCGTTTGACTGAGCTGACTACACTGCCGCTGGATTACGGCTGTGCTGAATTTGATGCATATATCCATACAATAGGGGGAGGAACGGCACATGTTTGAACAGTTACAGGACACCCAGGTTCAATTGATGCTGGCGCTTTCTAAAGAGAATATTGACAATGGGCAGGAGCTGAAGGAACAGCTGACCCAGACAGATATGGCTTCTTTCTTTAAGCTGTGCAAGGAACATGAGCTGGATGGTGTGGTTGCTTCCCATATTATGGAGCAGCAATTGCTGGAATTGCCGGATTACTGGATGGATGCCTACCGCAATGAAAAGGAACATCTGGGATTTTTGAAGGACAAGGCGGCAGATATTTGCCGGATTATGGACGAAAACGGAATTACCATGGTAGTGCTGAAAAACGGCGGTATCATGAGCGATATGGTTGATGATCCTGCGGCCTGCCCCATGGAAGATATTGACAGCCTGGTTAAGAAAAGCGATTTTAAGAAGGCACACCAAATTCTGATTGATAATGGCTTCCTGTTTAAGTTCCGCAGCGAATTTGAGGAGGAAGATCTGGAAGCTGCTTTCCGGGACGGTTCTACGGAGTACCGTATAAAAACCCCTGCAGGCGGCGATATGTGGTTTGAACTGGCTTGGCGTGCAGTTGCCGGCAGATGGATTCGTCGGGATTTGGAGCCGGACGCAGATTCTTTGATTGCTGCATCCTATTATGCTCCCAATACAAAGGTTGGTATTCTCTCTCCGGAGGATAATTTGCTGCAGGTGAGTGTGCATACAGCAAAGCACTCCTATGTCAGAGCGCCTGGCCTGCGGCTGCATCTGGATGTGGAGCGCATTGTGGCACATAAGCAGATCGATTGGGAGCTGTTCCTGGAAAAGGTAAAAGCGGCTCATGTGAAAACCTCCACCTATTATTCGTTGTATTTGGCAAAGATGTTGTTCAATACACCCGTTCCGGAGCATGTGCTGGAAGCGTTGTATCCCGGCAAACGCAAAAATAAGCGGATATTAAAGCTAATCAGCAAGGCGGGGCTTCTGCATCCGTCCAAGCCGAAATTCAGTAAGCTGCAGTTCCTGCGGTTCCAGACCTCTTTGTATGACAGCAAGAAGGATGCATGGTTTGTGCTGTGCCCCCCAAATGGTGGTCTGCGCGAGATTTATGGTTATTCCAGCCCATTGCTGACACCCTATTATTTGATCCTGCGAGGTCTGGACCTGGTGGGAATCCGCAAGAAGAAAAAGTAATCATCAGGAGATAATCAAATGGCAGATGTATTTGTAGGGTTTCTTTTTGATACCGACAAAGAGGCAGAATTACTGGCAACCAGCAGACGGGCGGCTAGTAATGCGCCAAATCAATATCAAAAGGGTTTTTTGTCTGGATTTTCAGAACCGGTAAAGATATTGACCACGCTCTCTGTGGGTTCCTTTCCTAAACTGAATACTCGATTGATCTTTAAAAGGGAGACCAAACAAACCCCCCAGGGCGAGATTCTTTATCTGCCGTTTTTTAACTTCTATCTGATTCGGGATCGGATGTTCCGAAAGGGCTTGTACCGGGAACTGAACCGGATTATCAAGGAGCAAGAGCATACTACGCTCTATGTGTACAGTCTGCATATGCCGTTTTTGAAGAATATTCAGAAACTAAAGAAAAAATATGGAGATCGGCTGCATTGCTGCCTGATTATTCCCGATTTGGTTGGTAAATATGGCCTAGTCAGACGAGGCCTTAAGGGTATCAGAGACAGGCTGCAGGCTGACAAAAAAATGCGGCTGGCCAATTGCGCAGACAGCTTTGTGTTCCTTACAGAAGCCATGAAGGATTTGTTTGAACCCAAACCCTATACGGTCATGGAAGGCTTTTTGCCCACCAGCCAATTTGATTACAGCAATACCCGTGTACCCAAAAGTGTGTTATACACCGGTTCATTGAACCGGGCATATGGATTTGGTACACTGTTGGACGCATTTTCTTCCATCCCTGACCCGGATGCACAACTGTGGATCTGTGGTGTGGGAGATATGGAAGAGGCGGTGAAAAATGCCGCAAAGCAAGATCCCCGGATTCAATTCAAGGGATTCTTGCCGAAGAGTGAGGTTTCGGCCCTGCAAACACAGTGTGATGTGCTGGTGAACCCTCGAACCGATGAGGGAGAGTATACAAAGTATTCTTTTCCCTCTAAAACCATGGAATATCTGCTCTCCGGAAGCAAAGTGGTTATGTACCGTTTGCCGGGAATTGGGGATGAATATTATCGTTTTATTCGCACAGTGGATCAGCCCGGACCTGGTGCTATGGCAAAGGCCCTGCAGGATGCCTGGGCAGATGTAGCTTTCTACGCATCCCAGTCTCAGAAACAGATAGAATGGATCCGCAATGAGAAGGATGCCAAGACCATGGTGGCAAAATTACAAGATTTATTTTAACGGGAAAATGAAAGTTTGGATGATGGAATATGAAAACAGTATTCTTTCTTAATTGCACAGACAGCGGTAGCACCGGAAAGATTATCAAAGATACTGCGGTAGTTGCTAAGGAGCACGGGTATCGCAGCGTTCTTTGCACACCGGTTGTTTTGGATTCTGACAGTACTGCATTAACAAAACACCGGGTTTCCAATCGGCTGTCCCGCGCCCTTGCTTATCGGATTTCCAAGATCACAGGAAACCGATATGGAAAAGGAAGCTTTACTACTGCCGGCATTATCAGAAAGATTCAAAAAGAAAAGGCTGATTTAGTTCATATCCATTGTGCAAACGGCAATTTTATGAATATTTATTCACTGCTTTCCTGGCTTAAGAAAAAACAGATCCCCACGGTCTTGACGAATCATGCGGAATTCTTCTATACAGGCAACTGCCCTCATGCCTTTGACTGTGATCGATGGATGACCGGTTGTGGAAAATGTCCGCAGAAGTTTTCCAAAATAGATACTACTGCCAAATGGCATAAGAAGATGCAAAAGAGCTTTGCAGGCTTCTCCAATCTGATCGTGACCTCTGTATCTCCTTGGGTGAAATCCCGGGCTGAGAAATCTCCCATTATGACAAGCTTGGATCATCGGTTGGTGACCAATGGCGTGGATACTGCGATCTTCCATAATTGTCCGGAAGAGAATCTGTGGCAGCGCTATGGAATTCAACCCAATGGCAGACGCATCATCTTATATGTTACAGCCTGTTTCTACGGAGACAGACCAGAAAAGGGTAGTCAGTATTTGCTGCGACTTGCGGAAAAAATGGCTGATCAGGATGTTCTGTTCGTAGTGGCGGGAAATCATGTTGCCAATGTGGAAGTTCCGGACAATATTGTCCTTTTGGGACGGATATCCGATCAGAAAGAGCTGGCGGCTCTATATAGTACAGCGGATCTTACGCTAATTACCAGCCAGCGAGAGACCTTCAGTATGCCGGTGGCAGAAAGTATGTGTTGCGGAACACCTATTGCGGGTTTCCGAGCTGGAGGCCCTGAGAGTATTGCACTGTCGGATTATTCGGAGTTTGTGGAATTTGGCGATGTCGAGAGTTTAAAGAATGTGATTGCACAAAAGTGGTTGCAGTTTAAGACTCCCGGCAAGTCGGAAGAAATCTCTGATGCTGCCATACAGATATATGATAAATCGTTTATGGCAAATCAGTATATTTCCATATATGGGGAATTAACAGGAGCGAAAAATAATGAATGGTAACAAGGGTATATCCCTGACAACTGCATTAAATTTCTTGTTGGCATACTGCCTGATTCGATTTGGTTTGACATTTACAGCCTCAATGAGTCTGTTTGGCCTGACCTATGTGGTGTTAGCCGGCATGGTTGTGGTGTTTTTGTCCTTATTGGTGAATAAAAACTATGCAGGACGCTTACTGCAGACCAATTTTGCTTGGGTAATTTGTGATATCGTATGTGTGTTCACTCTTCGCATAATTATGCCCAGAGCGTCAGATGTAGCATATACAATGAATTATTTTAATCAGTTGATCGTTCTGGCTTCCTTGTGGGGATTCTATCTGTATATGCAACGCTTGCCCAGAGACAGTCGGAACTGGTTGGCAATGGTCTATATGGCGGCTGTTGCAGTCAGCGCTATGTACACGCTGTATGTGGCCATCAACGGACACAGCCGAATCATTCGCAACACCGCTTTTGGTGAATATGATCCTCAGTTTTCGCTAAAATATGGTGGATTTGATTTCATCTATGGCTTGGTGGTTATATATGTGGGTATACTGGTGGTATTTGTAAATGGCAAGGAACGGATTTCGCAAGCCAAGAAGATAGTCATGGTTCTGTTAATGATACTGTTTGCCCTGACGATCATTGTTTCCGGCTTTTCCACAGCATTTGCACTCATTTTGCTTGCTACCATCTTTATTGTCCCCAAAACACTGAAAACGAAGATAACATTAATTGGGATGCTGGCTTTTTTTGTGTATGTTATTCCTGGAATCTTGACCAGTTTTATTGAATCAATTCCCTATATGCCTAAAATTACATCTGACAGATTAAATGAGCTGATCTTGTCCTTCTCGGGTCAGGGATCTTCCGATTATTTGACCGAAGAGGGCCAGCGCTTCGACAGAATTATGTGGAGTATTGATGCTTTTAAGGCGCATCCCCTTATGGGTGTGTTAGCGTCCGGAGGCAGAGAACCTATTGGTCATCACACGGAATGGATTGATCAGTTGGCGCGCTATGGTCTCATTACCGCCACCTTTAACGCGCTGTTTTGGGGTACTACCTATCAAAAAATGAAGAATGACTATACGAAACGGTCTATAACCTACAAATGCGTCCGAAGTGCATTCGTTGTGTATTTTATTCTGGGTCTTCTGAACACCATTTCCATGGTTGTCACATCGGCACCGTTGTTTGTATTGTGTCCGTTCCTGGAAAGCCTGTTTGTGAGAGAAGACATGGACAATACAGTGGCACAGGCACAGTGAATCTATTGAGCCGATTATTAATGGAGGAAAGTTATGAATATCGCACCGATCGTCTTGTTTGTATATAACAGACCGAAACATACGGCTGAGGTGCTTCGCACACTGGCAAACTGTACCCATGCGAAGGAGGTGCCGCTGTACATCTTTTCCGATGCCGCCAAAAAACCTGCAGCAGCAGATGCTGTGGAGCAGGTGCGTGCCATTGTGGAAGATCCGAGATGGACGAAATGCTTCTATAAAGTCACCGTGGTTAAGGCAGAACAGAATAAGGGCTTGGCCAAATCTGTGATCACCGGTGTCACACAGGTGATCAATGCGCATGGTTCCGTGATTGTTGTGGAAGACGATAATCGTGTTGCAGAAGATTTTATTGATTATATGTGCCGTGGCCTGGAGTTCTACCGTGATAACGAGAAGATCGGCTTTATTGGTGCGTACAAAGTGCCGATTGAGATCCCGGCAGACTATACACATGATGTGTTTCTGATGGGACGCGGCTCCAGCTATTCCTGGGCAACCTGGAAGGATCGCTGGGACCTTGTGGATTGGGAGGTCAAGGATTATGAAACCTTCCGCAAGGATCGCAAAGCCCGGGCGCGGTTTAACGAATACGGCGATGACAGATCGGATATGCTGGACAGTCAGATGGCAGGCGCAATTGACTCCTGGGCGATTCGTTTCAGCTATGCCATGTTTAAGCATGGGCGTTATGCGATCCTGCCTGTGAAAACGCGGGTGGAGAATATCGGTTTTGACGGCAGCGGTGTTCATAATCTGGCAGAAGAGACACGCTTCCTTGTCAAGATAGACGAAAACCTGCCGCCGGCAATGTTTGAAGATGTTGAACTAGACTTGCGGATCAAAAAGGCATTTGTGGCCATGTTTAAGGCATCTCCGATACTGAAGCTGAAACGGATGTTGAAGCGTTGGTTGAGATGAATTGGAAAAGGCGGTGCAATAATCAGTGAGAATCGGAATCATGACATTTCATTGGGCAGCGAATCATGGCGCTCTTTTACAGACCTATGCCCTGCAAAAAAGCCTGGGGGCTCTATTTCCGGGCAGCAGCGCGATGATCGTGGATTATAAACCTGCCAGATATGATTGGAATTTGAAGAAGGTTGTCAACAGTCGCAATCTGCGGGTGGTTAGAGAAAACCTGAGAGAAGTAAAAAAAGAAAAGCTTTTGAAACCGTTTCGGAACGGTATCCCAAAAACAAAGCGGTATTATTCGGTAGAGCAGCTGATGGAGCAGCCGCCGGATTGCGATGTGTTCATTACAGGAAGCGATCAGATATGGAATGAATTCTACACTATGAACGGTGAGGGTAAAAAGACGCCAGCCTATTATTTGCCGTTTGGTCCGGACGCAACCCATATTTCCTATGCTGCCAGTTTTGGTGCCACTTCTCTGAAGCCGGAAATGGTAGATTATATTTTGCCTTATCTTAAAAAATTTGAAGCCATCAGCGTCCGTGAGCGGACAGGAGAAGAGATTGTGACCCAAATGGGGTTGCCCTGTCAAATTGTTTGCGATCCGTCGGTTCTGTTGAATCGTCAGGCGTATTGTGATCTTGCAAAACCCGCTTTTTCCGGAAATTATACTGCCAAGTATTTTTTGCGGAAAGAAAGTCCTGCGGCACTCAATGCCATTCGTCATTTCCAAAAGAGCACAAAAGTGCGGGATGTGACCCTTTTGCCCATGGATCGGTGGATCGGTGCTATTCAGAACGCCGGTTTTCTGCTGACCAACTCTTTTCACGGTATGATGGTGGCATTAAAACTGCATGTTCCATTTGCGATATTTCTGTCTGACGGCGTTTTGGTCGGTATGAATGATCGCTTCTACACCTTACTGGATAAGCTTGGCTTGTCTGACCGGATCGTAGGAGATGAGACCGATATGGAACAGTTAAAGCAGAAGTCTATTTGCTGGGATCAGGTGGACCGCATTATGGAAGAATATGCGTCTGAATCCATGGAGTTTATTAAGAAGCATTGCGTAGTTCGCAAATGATTTGAAACATAACCCATATAGCTTGAAACAGGGGGGCAAGTATGATCAATATCCAAGAGAAAAAAACATGTACCGGATGCGGTGCATGTGCATCCGCATGCCCCGTTTCTTGCATACAAATGAAACCGGACGAAGAAGGATTCCTGTATCCGCAGGTAGATAAGCAGCTTTGTGTCAATTGCGGAAAGTGCGATAACGTTTGCCCGGTGATCCATGCACCGGAAGTTGGGAATTCAGGCATAGCCTATGCTGCAAAAACAGTAAACAATGATATTCGCCGGGAAAGCTCCTCCGGTGGCGTATTTACAGAAATTGCCCAATTTGTTTTGTCAAAGGGTGGCGCGGTTTTTGGTGCGGCTTTTGACGAAGATTTCAAATTGAAGCATATTTGCGTGGAAGATGCAGAGCAGTTGGCACGACTGCGTGGCTCTAAATATATACAAAGCCAGATCGGCGATTGTTTTCAGAAAGCGAAGGCGCTTTTGGAAGCAGGCAAGCCGGTGCTGTTTACGGGTACCCCCTGCCAGATCGGTGGCCTGTACAGTTGTTTAGGCAAGCAATATGAGAACCTATACACACAGGATATCATCTGCCACGGTGTTCCCTCTCCTGCAGTTTGGGAACGGTACATAAAGTATCGTGAAGCAAAAGCCGGTGCAAAAGTAAAGCGTGTTGTATTTCGCAACAAAGAAAGTGGCTGGAGAAGCTACAGCATTCACTTGGAATTTGAGAACCATAAAACCTACGATCAGCCGATCGCACAGGATTTTTATATGCAAAGCTTTTTGAAAGATTTGTGTCTGCGTCCTTCCTGTTATGATTGTGCATTCAAAACAAAACACCGCAGTGCAGATATTACACTGGCTGATTTCTGGGGCGTTCAGAATTACCATCCTGATTTGGATGATAATCAGGGAACTTCTTTGGTTGTGATACATTCTGACAAGGGCGCATCCTTGTTTGCGTCCGTAAAAGATCGGCTGGTGCTGGAAAAAGCAGATCTTGAGAAAGCAATTTCTCATAATCCGGCCATGATTCGCCCTGTGCCTTTAAAGCCGGAACGGGAGCAGTTTATGCAGGATCTTTTGCGTGAGGACTTGCGCACGCTCCAAAAGCGGTATATGAAAGAGAAATTTTCCATACGCATAAAACGCAAAGTCAAGAGCGTATTGAAACGATTGTTGAAATAAATAAGGTGATATATTGAGACTTTCTTCTGTGTTTCGAAATAAAGCGGTACAGAACTCCGGTTGGTTAATTGGAGGCAAGGTTGCCCAGATGGCGATCTCCTTGCTGGTAAGCTTAATAACAGCGCGTTATCTGGGACCATCTAATTATGGCTTGATAAATTATGCATCCTCGTACATTGCGTTTTTTACCGCTTTTTGCACGCTTGGCATAAATTCACTTTTGGTTAAGGAATTTGTTGATCATCCGGAGGATGAGGGGCTGGCGATTGGAACCAGCTTGGTTATGCGAGTGATTTCCAGCATACTGTCAGCGATTACTATCATTGCCATTGTTGCGGTGGTGGACAGGGATGAGCCGACTACGATCCTGGTGGTTGCACTGTGTAGCGTGGGATTGATTTTTACGGTATTTAATACCTTTAATTATTGGTTCCAGCGGCATTTGAAAGCCAAATATACAGCCATTGCCACATTTGTTGCTTATGTACTTACGGCCGTATATCGTCTGGTGTTGGTGTTTTCCGGTAAGAGCGTTGTGTGGTTTGCACTGGCAACTTCTGTGGATCATATCTGTGTAGCAATTCTTCTGGTATGGTTCTATAAAAAGCACCACGGTCAAAGAATGCGTTTCTCCTGGCGCTATGGTAAGAGCCTGCTGTCCCGCAGCAAGCATTTTATTCTGTCGGCACTGATGGTTGCCATCTATGGACAGACGGATAAGTTTATGCTGAAGCAGATGCTGGATCTGTCAGAAACCGGATATTATTCCACTGCTACGGTGGTCAGTACCATGTGGTGCTTTGTGTTGGCGGCGGTGATTGATTCGCTGTATCCTTCGGTTATGGAAGCCCACAAATCCGGTGATGAGGAACTGTTCAAAAAGAAAAATCGCCGGCTGTATGCTATTGTATTCTATGTTTCCATGGGCGCGGCGGTAATGTTCAATATTTTTGCAGAGCTGATTATCTATATTTTGTACGGCAAGGCATACTTGCCGGCGGCTGCGCCTTTGCGGATCGTTAGCTGGTATACGGCATTCTCCTATTTGGGAGTGGCCAGAAATGCTTGGGTTGTAAGCAAAAATGTGCAACATCATTTAATAAAGATCTACGCTACGGCAGCTTTGGGCAATGTGGTGTTGAATTACCTGTTGATCCCTGTTTTGGGGGCCTGCGGTGCGGCGTTGGCTTCTTTAGCGGCACAGCTGTTAACAGGCTTTATATTGCCGTTCTTTATTAAGGATCTGCGTCCCAATGCTATATTGATGTGGGAAGCAATATGTCTCAAGGGAATAAAAAAGGAGGAGTAAACATGTCCTTATTTCAGAATAAAACACTTATGATCACCGGTGGTACCGGTAGTTTTGGCAATGCGGTTTTGAACCGTTTTTTGCAGACGGATATCGGGGAGATCCGCATTTTCTCCCGGGACGAGAAGAAGCAGGACGATATGCGCCATGAGTTCCAGGCCAAGATGCCTGAGGTGGCGGAGAAGATCAAGTTTTACATCGGCGATGTGCGCGACTTGGCTTCTGTGAAGAATGCCATGCACGGCGTGGACTATATTTTCCATGCGGCGGCACTGAAGCAGGTGCCTTCCTGCGAGTTCTTCCCCATCGAGGCGGTGAAGACCAATGTGTTGGGTACGGAAAATGTGCTGACCGCTGCCATTGAAGCCGGTGTCAGCAACATCGTCTGCCTGTCCACGGACAAGGCTGCCTATCCTGTCAACGCCATGGGTACCTCCAAGGCCATGATGGAGAAGGTTATTGTGGCCAAATCCCGGACTGTGGCTCCCGAAAAGACCAAGATCTGCTGCACCCGTTACGGCAATGTCATGTGCAGCCGTGGCTCTGTGATCCCCCTGTGGATCGAGCAGATCAAGGCTGGTAACCCCATCACCATCACCGAGCCCTCCATGACCCGGTTCATTATGAGCCTGGATGAGGCGGTGGATCTGGTGCTGTTTGCCTTTGAGAACGGTGCTTCCGGCGATATTCTGGTTCAGAAAGCCCCTGCCTGCACCATCGAGGTGCTGGCACAGGCAGTTACCGGCCTGTTTGCCCCCGGACATGAGATCAAGGTCATCGGCATTCGCCACGGCGAGAAGATGTATGAGACCCTGCTTACCAACGAGGAGTGCGCCAAGGCCACGGACATGGGCGATTTCTACCGAGTACCCTGTGACAATCGCGGTTTGAACTACGATAAGTATTTCAAGGACGGCGACGCAGAGCGTAATACTTTGACCGAGTTTAATTCCAGCAACACAGACCTGTTGAATGTGGAGCAGGTACAGGAAAAGCTGCTGAGCCTGCAGTACATTCGTGATGAGTTGGCAGCATGGAAGGAAAGCAAATAATGATGGATTGTATGCAACAGGGCGTTCTTCGCTTGGTGTATAGTGCCGTAAGCGGAGAAGCGATGTCCTTGCCGGAGGATTTTGATCTGGAACAGGCACTGCCCCTGATCAAAAAACACCAGCTTGGTAATTTAATATATTACGGTGCGGTCAACTGCGGCATGGATTCCAAAAGCCCTGTGATGCAGGAGTTGTTTACGGTTACATACAAAAGTATGATCGTGGACGAGCGTCAGCGTGCCCAATTGCAAAAGCTGACGGCGGCCTTTGATGCCAACGGTATTCATTACATGCCTGTCAAGGGCGTTTTGATGAAGGCGTTGTACCCCAAGCCGGATATGCGGATCATGGGCGATGCGGATATCCTCATTAAGTTAGACCAGTATGACCGCATTCGCCCGTTGATGTTAGAGCTAGGCTTTGCCGAGGTTCGTGAAAGCGACCATGAATTGATTTGGCAGAAGCCCAGTCTGTATTTGGAACTACATAAGCGCTTGATTCCCTCCTATAACTACGATTATGCGGCGTACTATGGGGACGGTTGGCAACTGGGACGTCCTTGTGCGGACAATCCTTGTCGGTATGAAATGAGCGACGAGGATCAGATGATCTATCTGTTTACCCATTTTGCCAAGCATTATCGGGACGGAGGCATTGGCGTGCGCCATATGCTGGATTTGTACCTTTACAGAAAAGCCAAACCGGATATGGATAAGCAGTATCTGGAAGGGGAACTGGCAAAGCTACAGCTCAGTGCCTTTTGGGGACATATAGTAAAAACTCTGGAAGTTTGGTTTGACGGCGCACCTGCCGATGAGATGACCGACAGGATTACGGAATTAGTGTTTGACAGCGGTTCTTTTGGAGCCAAAGAAACCCAGCGCGTGGCCCGGGGTGTGCGTAACAAGTCCAAAAGTGGCGGCGGAGCGAAACAAGTGCGTGCCAGGTTCTGGCTGCGAGTGATTTTCCTGCCCTATGAGCATATGCGTAATAAGTATCCCGTGCTGAAAAAAGTACCGATATTATTGCCTGTTATGTGGGTTGTTCGATGGTTTCAAACCCTGTTCAAAGGAAAACCTGCTATTGATGAGCAGCGCAACCGGGCGAAACTGTTGACGGAAGAAAACCTGGATACTTGGGAATCTAAAATGAAGGCAGTTGATCTGGATTTCCATTTTGAGGAGAAAGAGCAATGACCTCCCCATATGAGGGAGTGCTGCAGCTGATTCGCAGTGCCATTACCGGAGAAAGCGGCATGTTGCCGGCGGCGTTTTCTATGGAAGATGTGATTCCCCTTGCCAGGCGGCATGGCATTGAAGCCATGGTCTATTACGGCGGTATCTGCTGTGGGTTGGCGAAAACCGATCCCGGTATGCAAACGCTATATCAAGGGTGCGTTCGGCAAATGCTGGTGGGAGAAAGACAGCGGCAACAGATCGAAAAGCTGTTGCAGGCCTTTCAGGAAAATGCCATCGACGCGCTGCCCCTAAAGGGTATGATTCTCAGAGAGCTGTACCCGAAGCCGGAAATGCGCCGGATGGGGGATGCAGACATCTTGATCCGTTCAAAGCAGTATCCGGATATAAGATGTATTTTGGAATCTATGGGCTATACCCAAGTAGGTAAAACGGATCACGAAATTGCCTGGCACCATCCGCACCTGCGGCTGGAGCTGCATATTCGGCTGGTACCGGAGCGCAACAAGGTGCTGTATGACTATTTTGGGGACGGCTGGCAGCGGGCGAAGCTGCAAACAGGCTACCTTTACGCCATGTCCCCGGAGGATACCCTGGTGTTCTTGGTGGCACATGTGGCGAAGCATTATACCGCAGGGGGCATGGGTATTTCACAGTTTGTGGATCTGTGGCTCTATACCCGGGCCAATCCTCGGCTGGATCAGAGCTATATCCAGCAAGAGTTGGGGAAAATGCAGTTGGACAAGTTTTATGCATGTGTTATGCATATGCTGCAGATGTGGTTTGAGCAGGCACAATTCGATGCGATCAGCCTGAAAATGACGGGGTTTATCTTTGAAAGCGGCTGCTACGGCACCCACAGAAATCATGCCCTGGCCCAAGGCGCGAAGCAGAAAAGCAAAGCGCGGCGAATTTGGACATCGGTTTTTCCGGGATACGCAGAGATGAAGCTGCGATATCCAATTTTGGGGCGTTGGCCGATCTTGTTGCCGGCCACCTGGTTTGTCCGGGGTGGGAACATCCTGCTATTCCATAGAAATCGCATATCCCGCAAGACTCGTGATTTGAAAATCGCTACAGATAAAAACATCCGAGCGCTTCAGCAGCATTTTGAAGACATCGGATTAAGGAGTAATTTATGAATATTTTGATCACCGGTGCCAAGGGGTTTGTTGGCAAGAATTTGGTGGAAAACCTGAAAACCATTCGGGATGGCAAGAATCGCACCCGGCAGCTGTCCGTGGGAGAGATCTTTGAATACGACATTGATACAGATCCCGCCCTGTTGCAGGATTACTGTGCAAAGGCAGATTTTGTGTTCAATCTGGCTGGCGTGAACCGTCCCCAAAACCAGGAAGAGTTCATGCAGGGCAATTTCGGCTTTGCATCCACACTGCTGGATACCCTGAAAGCCAATAAAAACACCTGCCCGGTGATGCTTTCTTCTTCCATCCAGGCAACCCTCATTGGCCGTTACGGACAGTCCGACTACGGCAAGAGCAAGCTGGCAGGTGAGGAGCTGTTCTTTGATTACAGCAAGGAAACCGGCGCCAAGGTGCTGGTGTACCGTTTCCCCAATCTGTTCGGCAAGTGGTGCCGCCCAAACTACAACAGTGCGGTGGCTACCTTCTGTAATAACATCGCCAACGATTTGCCCATTCAGGTCAATGACCGTTCCACCCAGCTGGAGCTGCTGTACATAGACGACCTGGTGGATGAGATGCTGGATGCCCTGGAGGGTAATGCACACCGTTGCGATTACGACGGCCTGGATCCCGTACCCCGAGAAAACGGTCGCTACTGCTACGCACCCATCACTCATAAGGTAACCCTGGGTGAGATCGTGGATCTGCTGGATACCTTCAAAAACCAGCCTTCCACTTTGCAGATGCCCCAGATCCCGTATAATTCCTTTGCCAAGAAGCTGTATTCCACTTACCTGAGCTATCTGCCCAAGGAGGCAGCTTGCTTCGATTTGAAAATGAATGTGGATGACCGGGGCAGCTTCACGGAACTGCTGAAGACCGAAAACTGCGGCCAATTCAGCGTGAATATTTCCAAACCCGGCATTACCAAGGGCCAGCACTGGCATAACACCAAATGGGAATTCTTCATTGTGGTGGCAGGTGAAGCTCTGATCCAGCAGCGTCGGATCACAGATAATAAAGTGCTGGAATTCCGTGTCAGCGGAGAAAAGATCCAGGCAGTACACATGCTGCCCGGCTACACCCATAACATTATTAATTTGAGCGATAGCAAAGATCTGGTAACGGTCATGTGGGCCAACGAACAGTTCGACCCCAACAAGCCCGATACCTTCTTTGAGAAAGTGGAGGAATAAATTATGGCATCCTTCAAAAATAACGGCAAGCTGAAGCTGCTGATCATTGTAGGCACCCGCCCCGAGATCATTCGACTGGCAGCGGTGATCAAGAAATGCCGTCAGTATTTCGATACCATCCTGGCCCATACCGGTCAGAACTATGACTACAACTTAAACGGTGTGTTCTTCCACGATCTGGAACTGGAAGACCCCGAAGTATACATGGATGCCGTGGGCAAGGACCTGGGCGAGACCATGGGCAATATCATTGCCAAGTCCTACCAGCTGATGGTGGAGATCCAGCCCGATGCAGTGCTGGTGCTGGGTGATACCAACTCCTGCCTGAGCGTCATCGGTGCCAAGCGACTGCACATTCCCATTTTCCACATGGAAGCCGGCAACCGCTGCAAGGATGAGTGCCTGCCGGAGGAGACTAACCGCCGGATCGTGGACATCATTTCCGATGTGAACCTGTGCTACTCTGAGCATGCCCGGCGCTACCTGGCTGACTGCGGCTTGCCCAAGGAGCGTACCTATGTGACCGGCTCTCCCATGGCGGAGGTGCTGCACAATAACCTGGAAAAGATCCAGGCCAGCGATGTCCATGCCCGTTTGGGCTTGGAGAAGGGCAAGTACATTTTGCTCTCTGCCCACCGTGAGGAGAATATCGACACAGAAAAGAACTTTACATCCCTCTTTACTGCCATTAACAAGATGGCTGAAAAGTACGATATGCCCATCCTGTACTCCTGCCACCCCAGAAGCCGTAACCGTTTGGAGGCCAGCGGCTTTGTGCTGGACAAGCGGGTGATCCGTCAGGAGCCTTTGGGCTTCCATGACTATAACTGCCTGCAGATGAACGCCTTTGCGGTGGTGTCTGACAGCGGCACATTGCCGGAGGAATCCAGC
>JAZNHQ010000125.1:0-6065 GCA_045577035.1 Faecousia sp.
CTGAAAACTGCAAGAAGCACGGCATCACCGCCATCGTCATCATCGGCGGCGACGACTCCAACACCAACGCCGCTGTGCTGGCTGAGTACTTTGCCGCCCACAACACCGGCGTGCAGGTTATCGGCTGCCCCAAGACCATCGGCGGCGGCCTGAAGAACGAGGACATCGAGTGCTCCTTTGGCTTCGATACCGCCCCCAAGACCTACTCCGAGATCATCGGCAACATCGAGCGCGACGCCAACTCCGCCAAGAAGTACTGGCACTTCATCAAGGTCATGGGCCGCAGCGCTTCCCATGTGGCTTTGGAGTGCGCTCTGATGACCCGCCCCAACACCTGCCTGATCGGCGAGGAAGTTGCCGCTAAGAAGATGTCCCTGGCTGAGATCACCAATTACATTGCCGATTCCGTGGCAAACCGTGCCGCCAAGGGCTGGAACTTCGGCGTTGCCATCATTCCCGAGGGCATCGTGGAATTCGTTCCCGAGTTCTCTGTGCTGATCGCTGAGATCAATGAGTTGCTGGCAGGTGCCAAGGCTGACGCTTTCAATGCTCTTCCCACCTGGAACGAAAAGTACGCTTTCATCAAGCAGGGTCTGACCGAGGCCTCCATGGGCGTATTCGACATTCTGCCCCAGGCCATTCAGCAGCAGCTGTTCCTGGAGCGCGATCCCCACGGCAATGTGCAGGTTTCTTTGATCGAGTCCGAGAAGCTGTTCTCCGCCATGGTCAAGGAGAACCTGGCCGCCCGCAAGGCTGCCGGCACCTACAACGGCAAGTTCTCTCCCCTGCATCACTTCCTGGGCTACGAAGGCCGCTGCGCATTCCCCTCCAATTTTGATGCTGACTACTGCTACAGCCTGGGCTACAACGCCTTCATGCTGATCCAGTACGGCTACACCGGCTACCTGTCCAAGGTCTCCAACCTGTCCAAGCCCGCTGACCAGTGGATCGCCGGCGGTATGCCCATTACCAAGATGATGAACATCGAAAGACGCCACGGCGCTGACAAGCCCGTTATCCGCAAGGCTCTGGTGGAGCTGGAGGGCAAGCCCTTTAAGTTCTTCGCCGCTCACAGAGAGCAGTGGGCCGTGGAGACCTGTTATGTGTACCCCGGTGCCATCCAGTACTGGGGCCCCACCGAGGTCTGCGACACCACTACCGTGACCCTGGCTCTGGAAAAGGGCGAGTAATTATCGTAAACGAATTATGTGCAAAAGAAAGCAGCTGGTGGTCAGCTGCTTTCTTCGTTTTCTGTGTAAATAAAATACAGGTTCATATCCACATTGCCGGTGATGCCGGGGACTGCGCCCGTATGGCTGTACTGCCACATATCGATTTTGAAGGGATAATTCATGTCGCTTTCGTACAGCGCCAGCCACCACTCATACTCCGTCAGTTCCTGCATAGACAGGTGTCTGCTCTGTTCCTTATTGAAATACACCATGGGGCTGTAGCCCGCCTGGCGGATCCTTTCGCAAAAGGCCACGGTGCAATCGGTCAGGGTGCGCCCATCCATGTCGGCCGTACGGCCTGTATCCGTGTAATTCTCCCAATCGTAGACAATGGGCATTTCCAAATCCCAGCCGGACACGATCTCCAATGCAAACTCCGCTTCTTCCACAGCTTCCTCCGGGGTAATTGCCTGGGAGAAGAAATAGCCGCCGACCTTAAGTCCCACGGCGGACGCGCCCTCATAGTACTGGCGCACCCAGTTATCTTCCATAAGCAGGCCTTGCTCTGCCCCTCGCTGACCCAGGCGCAAAATCACAAACTCCACGCCCGCATCTTTTACCTGCTGCCAGTCGACATCCCCCTGCCAGGAGGACACATCAATGCCCAGCATATACGCCCCTGCCAGGCAGGTCAGATAATCGCCCTCCGTGGCAAAATCCTCCGGCCCATAGGGATTGGGCATCAGGGCAGGCTTGGTGGTTTCGGGTATTTGGGTTTCCGTGGGTGGGTTATAGGTCACTTCCCGGACGGGTGCGGAGCAGCCCGCCAGCACAATACACAGTAAAATCAAACAAATTCGCTTCTTCATAGCAGTTCTCCTCAGAATCATACCGGAATTATACCATAATTCGACAAAGATTCCAACAGGATAATGCTGCATATTCTTGCTTTTCTATTTTGGCTGTGATAGAATATGGAAGCAACACAGAATTTTGTCGAAGGAAGGTGGTATTTTGCGCAAGATCCTTGGGATTTGTTTTTGTATCATTTTCATATTCTCCCTGGCCATCAGTGCAGCCGCTGATACCGCCGCTCCCAGCGTAACCGTATACGCCACTGTGGGAAACGATGGCGGCTGTGAGGTATCCATCCATGTATCCCTGCGCCTGGAACAGGCGGATAAGGATCTGAGCTTCCCGGTACCCGCCAACGCCAAAGCCGTTCGTCTCAACGGCACACGCATGAACACCCGCACCCAGGGTGATGTGCAGCATATTGACCTGGCCGGTGCCTTGGGTGGCATGGCCGGAGAGATCAATTTTACCGTATCCTATGAGCTGAGCAATGTGGTCTCCAAATCCGAAGCGGGTACACCCCAGGTGGAGATTCCCCTGCTGTCCGGCTTTGCCTATCCCATCGAAATGATGGAGTTTTCCGTGACCATTCCCGGTCAGATCACTGCCAAGCCTGCCTTTACCAGTGGCTATCACCAGGCAAGTATTGAGCAGTCCCTGTCCGCGGAGACCTCCGGCAATACGGTCACCGGCTATTCTCTGAAGAATCTGAAGGATCACGAGACGCTGACCATGACCCTGCCGGTGGATGCGGGCATTTTCCCCGAGCCTGCTGTGCCCCTGGATGCCGCTTTATTTGACGATGTTGGCATGCTGGTCTGTGCGGTGCTGGCGCTGATCTACTGGCTGCTGGCACTGCGGTGCAAGCCCATGAGCGGCGAAAAAACCGACCTGCCCCCCGCAGGCTTCAACGCCGGTGAGCTGGGCAGTATTCTGACCATGCAGGGAGCGGATCTCAGTATGATGGTATTTCACTGGGCGCAGCTGGGCTACATTCTGATCCAGCTGGATCGGAACAAGCGGGTCTTCCTGCACAAGCGCATGGAAATGGGCAATGAGCGCTCCGGCTTTGAGCAGCGTTGCTTCAACAACCTGTTTGCAGGCAAGAAGATGGTGGACACCTCCGGTTACCGCTACGCCATGCTGTGCAAAAAAATGCAGGTGTTCTCCCCCAACGTCCGTCCTCTGATCAGCCGCAAATCCGGCAATCCCCGGGTGTTCCGGCTGCTGTGCGCGGGTATCGGCCTGTTTGGCGGTATGTCCGTAGGCTTTGCCCTGGTATCCTCCGTGGTGCTGCAGTGGTTCCTGGCCATTATCTTTGCGGCCCTGGGCGCTATGTCCGCATGGCATATACAAAAATGGGCAGATTGCCTGCTGCTGAGCCATAAGCAGAAAATGAAGAACGCCTTGCTGCTGAGCATCCCCTGGGTGCTGCTGGGCATGCTGGGCGGCATTACCTGGCTCACCGTAGCGGTGGTTCTGTCACAGTTCCTGGCAGGTCTTATGGCCGCTTACGGCGGACGCCGCACCGAAGAGGGTCGCCAGGCGATCAAGCAGGTGCTGGGTCTGCGCCGGTATCTGAAGTCCATGGACAAAAAAGAGCTGCAGCGGATCGTGGAAGCCGATCCGGATTATTTCCACGATCTTGCCCCCTATGCCCTGGCTTTGGGCGTGGATAAAGCCTTTGCCAAGGCCTTTGGCAGAAGCGGCATTTCCTCCTGTGCATACCTGACCACAGGTATGGACGGCCACCGCTCCGCCATGGAATGGAGCAATCTTATGACCACCGCCCTGGAGGCCATGAATCGCCGGTTAAACCAAATGCCCATGGAGCGCTTCCAGAAGATCCTGGCAAGCTTTAGAAGATAATATGGTAATATGCAGGGGCCGTTGCAATTTGCAACAGCCCCTGCATATTTAATGATTAAGATATTCCCGAACGCAGGCGGCTACTACGGATTCCTCGTCGGTTTTCAGCCGCCAGACGGTCACTTGACTGTCCGGAGTACTGATCTTGCCGTCGAAGCGCTGGGCGTTCAGTCCATCGTCCAGCTGCAGTCCCAAATAGCCCAGGTTTTTACAGACCTTCTCCCGCAAGGGGGCGCTGTTGGTGCCAATGCCGCCGGTGAACACCAGGGCATCCAGACCGTTTAAGTAAGCGGCGTACATGCCGATATAGCCCAAAATGTTATCGCAGAGAGTATCAAAGGCCAATTGGGCCCGATCATTTCCGGCTTCTGCCGCCTCAATGACCAACCGCAGGTCATTGCTGACACCGCTCAGACCCAGCAAACCGGACTGCTTGGAGAGAATATCCAGGGTCTCGTCCAAGGTGTAGCCGTAATGCTCCATAATGGGCTTCAGGCAAAAAACCTCAAAATCACCCACCCGGTTATTATTAAACAGACCGGCCTGGAGAGTTGCGCCCATGGAGGTGGCCACACTTTTGCCGTCCAAAATAGCGCAGATGGAGGACGATCCGCCCAAATGGCAATTGATGATCTTTCTTGCGCCGGGCTGCAGCTTGGCTACGGTTTGGGCGATGTACTGGTGGCTGGAGCCGTGGAAGCCGTAGCGGCGGATTCCCAGTTCCTCCTTCCACTGGTAGGGCACGCCATAGGTCACTCGCTGCTGCGGAATGGTGCCGTGGAAGCTGGTCTCAAAACGAGCCACCTGGGTCAGACCGGGAAAGCGCCGGCGGATATCCTTCATGGCATTTAAGTAAATGGGGTTATGGGCAGGGGCAAAGGGGGTCACCCGTTCCATTTCCGCGATCAGCTCATCGTCCACCAGGCAGGTGCCGGACAGGTTGCCGCCGTGGACGGCCTTATAGCCCACAGCGGTCACATCGTCCAGATCCCGGATGATCCCATCCCTTTGCAGCAGAGCGAAGCAATTGGCAAAGGCTGCGCCGTGGTCACAAATGGGCGTTTCGTCCTTGATGGCGCTGCCGTCGGCATAGTGTATCTCATAGCGGCTCATGGGCGCGCCGATGCTCTCCAACTCACCGGTGGCCAGCACCTGGGCTTCCTCCTGTTCGAAGGCGTAGAATTTAAACTTAAAGCTGGTGGTACCCAGATTCATTACAAAAATCTTTTCCATAATTCCCTCGTTATTCATTTTTTCAAATACACGCACACAAACGAACTTTTTTGACCCTCCGCAGGCGCAGAGGGATGTGTCTATTAGCATACTAAATCACCGAAGAATTGTCAATGTCCGACCGGTCTAGGCCTGATTGGGAGATTTCCTGTCCATAATTACCAATGGTATTGGCAAACAGGGTTCAGGCACATCCTTTTCATTGTATAACGGTTTCCTCTAACGCCTACAATCTCAAATTGTTCTGGTTCACTAAGCTGTTTTGTTCTTTCATAACCACATTTGCCCTCCTTCGGTCACACACAGCCTTGTGAGCCGAATGCTTTTTAATCAACTTCTGCTAAATTACTTTTACCAACATTAAAAATTCCTCCTTACTGTATCAAATAATGCGCCTGTAATATGTAAGACGGGGTTTCAAAAAGCAAGTAAAATAGATAGGTTTGTAAGAGAATTCTTACCAACCTATCTATCACACATTGCCTTATTATGGATTCAGGGGGCGGCTCTTTTACCGTCACCGCCCCTGTGGGTGTTTTGGGTTATTTGGTTTTATTTACTGATAGTTAAAGAGCTTGTGCCGTTTGCGGAAGTGATCTCAACGGTGTAACCGTCTGCGTTCTCTGCGGTAAAGGAATAGATCACCATTCCCATCACTTCCTGATCTTCAACTTCCTCGTTGATGTTAAAGCCTGCCGCTTTGACCTTTGCGGCATAAGCTCTGATCTGCTCAATAGTAGCAGACGTAAAGGCAACGGAGAAGCTGTCGGTCTCGGTGTTTGCGGCAAACAATTCAAAATCGGGCTTTGGGATGAGCTTGGTAAATTCATTATCCGGCCAGTCGCCGCCGATCTGTCCTTCGCCGCCGTCCTCGTCCTTGACTACCCAAGTGCCGTCGGGCTTCTGTACCATCGTAGTGCCGTCCGTATCCACGAC
>JAZNHQ010000126.1:0-2117 GCA_045577035.1 Faecousia sp.
AAGCGTTCCTTCAAGATCCTGCCCTTCTGCTCCAGCAGCCGGTTGTATTCCGCCAGGGCGGCTCCCATGGGCACAACGCCACAGAAAATGTCCTGGATGATCAGGACACTGTTCCTCCATTCCTCCCGATGGCTTTCAAAATAAGAGACAGGGTCGGGATGGTGAGCAGTAAATTCCTCGATATTGTAAATACAGGGCTTGGAGAAATCGATTTCCCCTCCGGTGCAAGTGTAAACATCCGTGACTCCAAGGGCTTCCCTTGCAAATTCCAGCTTACCCTGATAGGCTCCGCCGATGATCAGAACCATAATACACCTCCCAATGCCAAAGCTGCAGCGGCACACAGTTCGCCAATGGAAAGCGCATAACCTGCAATGTCACCGTTCATACCCTCCAGGGACTTGTACCCCTTCCGAAGTGCAACGCCGTAACCAACCAGGACACCGACCAGTGCCAGTGCTTCACGCCTACAGAGCAAAAAGCCCAGCAGCAGGAAAATGCCCAGCATGACCGCCAATACCAGCAGGTGACTTTTCGGCTTCTGACGGTCTGCGTACTGGCTGGTGGACATGGCTGGCAGAGCTGTCACCGCCAATGCGGAACAGCATCGGCTCACTGCCGGAACAAACATCAGAATTCTCAAATCCGCACCGTCGGGAACGGATGCAAAGCAGGCAAACTGCCCCAGGATCAGCAGCACGATGCCGATGACGGCAAAGCTGCCCACATGGGAATCCTTCAGGATCTCCCTCCGCCGCTGCAGACTGCGATACGACTTCACTGCATCCGTCACATCCATGTACCCGTCCAGATGGAGAAAGCCCGTTCCCATCCACGGCCACGCGCTTAAGACCAGAGCGGTCATCAGCTTCGGTGCTTCCAGCCAGCGACACAGCCAAGCAAGACCCGCCCAGATGATGCCAATTTCCAGCCCCACGATGGGCAGAAACAGGAGCATCCTGTCCTTCGCCTTCTCGTCCCAGATCTGGGGCGCAGGAATGGCGCAGAACATACTCTGGCACATGAAAAAGGCATTCAGATAGGTTTTCATAGAAGTAGCTCCCCTTTGTGAATGATTGGAATTCCGGCGGTCACCTCGATCACCACATCACAGCATTTCACCAATTTACGGTCGGCATCGGCTAGGCATTTGCGATACGCCTGCGTGGATTCTGTGTACCGCTCGGCATCGGAATAGATGTAGTCGCTGACGAAGACGGCGTGACGGACATTCTGAGCGAATGTCACCAGTTCTTCGGTACATCGCTGCGCACTCTGGATATCCATTTCATAGCCGGTTTCTGGCGGAAACAGGGCATTCTGCATCAGAGAAGTGATATTATCCACCAAAAAAGTGCCTGCTTTGTCTGCAATGGAGCTGATGCTGCGGAAGCACTCCACCGTCTCGAAGCCCATGCCTGCCCGGTCGGCCAGATGGCGGCGGATCCGCTCGTCATCCTCTTTTCCGCTGGGGATCATCGTGGCGACATAGTAAAGTCCGCCGCCCCCCGCCAGCTTCACAGCGATGTTCTGGGCGATGGAGGATTTGCCGCATTTTGCGCCGCCGGAAATAAAGATGGTCACTTTGCGCCCTCCACGGAGAACTTGTCGCCCTGACGGATCTCATCGAGATAGCCGTCGTCGATCCCCGCCTGGTCGAAGGTTGCCATATCATTGATAATGGAACAGGCCGCACTGAGCACTTCGAAGGCCAGCGGACAGCCGCTTCCCTCACCCAGCCGCATACCCAGCAGGAAGATGGGCTGAAGCCCCATCGCATCCATAGCCAATCTGTAGCCGATTTCATAGGAAGCATGGCTGGGGATAAAATAACCAACGGCTTCCGGGCAGAGCTTGTATGCACAGAGGGCTGCCACAGAGGAAATAAAGCCGTCAATAACCACGGGACACCGCTTTTCGGCACAACCCAGGAATGCACCGCACATGGCGGCAATATCAAACCCACCCACCTTGGCCAGCACATCGATCACATCGGTTTTGTTGGGCTGGTTGATGGCGATGGCATCTTTGATGACCTGCTTCTTTCCCAGGAAGCTCTGGTCCGTGATGCCGCCGCCCCGGCCTGTCCCCGCCTCCACATCCGCCTCCAAAAGAAC
>JAZNHQ010000127.1:0-33289 GCA_045577035.1 Faecousia sp.
CTCTGCGTCGGTATCCTGCTGGTTTTCCAGCAGACGGCGCACCCATTCAAAGTCTTTTTCACTGCCGGCACCGGTGCCTTGCTTGTATTTCCAGTGGGCGGCAATACCGTATTCGGCGGTTTCGTGCATCTCCCAGGTGCGGATCTGCACTTCAAAGGGAATACCCTGGGTGCCGATGGCCCTGGTATGCACGCTCTGATACATATTGGGCTTAGGGGTAGAGATATAGTCCTTAAACCGTCCGGGCACCAGGTTGAACAGGTCGTGGATATGTCCCAGTACATTATAGCAATCGGGAATGGAATCCACGATGACCCGGAAGGCGTAAATATCGTATAGCTCTTCCAGGGATTTATCCTGCTGGCTCATTTTCCGGTAGATGGAGTAAACATGCTTCACACGGCCATAGGTCTTGTTGTGAATGCCGCTCTCTCCCAGGCGGGCAGAGATGGTATCCTGAATGGTGCGCATGAAAGCCGCATCCTGCTCCTCGTTCTCCGTCAGCGTGGACATGATCTTCTCATAGCTCACAGGATCCAGATACCGCAGGGCAATATCCTCCAGCTCCCACTTGATCTTTTGCATACCAAGACGGTGTGCCAAAGGTGCATAGATATCCATAGTCTCCCGGCACTTCTTGATCTGCTTTTCCGGAGACTGGTACTGCATGGTGCGCATATTGTGCAGACGGTCAGCGATCTTAATGAGAACCACCCGGATGTCCTTGGACATAGCCATGAACATCTTGCGCAGATTTTCCATCTGCTGCTCCTCAGAGGAGGTAAAATCCGCCCGGGTCAGCTTGGTGACACCCTCCACCAGAGCTGCCACGGTCTCGCCAAACATTTTGGCGATCTCATCGTGAGAAGCATCTGTATCTTCGATGCAATCGTGGAGCACAGCGCCCAAAATGGCATCCATGTCCAGACCCATCTCCACCACTTCCTCGGCCACGGCCAGAGGGTGGATAATGTAAGGAGAGCCATCCTTGCGCTTTTGGGTCTTATGCTTTTCTTCCGCGTACGCAATTGCCTGGCGAATCAGCCGGGTATCCACATCGGGCATATGCCTATGTATGGTGGCAAATAATGAATCGTAATGTTCAGAGAAACTTTCCATAGGATTACCTCAAATTGGCCTCCATCAGGCGCTGCAGAGTCTGGCTTGTGTTTAAGTCAGCCTTGTCCTGACGGGGGATCAAACGGATGGTCATATATTTATTCATACGATGGACCTGTGCCAGGCCCACATCAGAGAAAATGTCCAGACAAACCAGAAGCTTGCCCAGCCCCAGGGGGCTGCCGGACCAGCGAACGATCTTCCGGCACAGGCACACGGGAGTCTCCCGGATCTCCTGCTCACCGGTGGTGGACAAATACCGCCACACCATGCCAAGCACCGCCCGGTCAGGCAACAGCACAGCCGCTGCCGCAGGCTGAATATCGCCACGGCACAGATCACGGTAGCCGCTCACATCCACACAACAAGCAGCCTTGCAGGCAGGACGAATATCCAACACGCCCATCTGTACGGAGCGCTCGCCCCGGAATTCATTGATTTGGGGATGGAAGGCCACATCCACCAGATCCCCCTGCCGAACGGTAATGATCTCCGGATTGGCAGAGAAATAGATGGCATTAAAGCTATACTGTCCGCTTTGCAGCCGCAGACGCATATGCCGTCCGCCGCCTACCATGCTCAGCCGGTCAACACGCAGATTTTCCATAACCAGTGTAGGCTTGGGGCAGCCGTTGCCGCAGGGTTCCAGAGCCTCCAGGGATGCCACATTGGAAAGGGTCATGATCTCCGGCGGGATCACGCAATCCGCATCCAACTGGGTACGGGGCATATCATCCCGATAGTATTCCCGTGCCAGATGGCAAATCTTCTGCCGGAAGGCAGGGATCTGCTGCCGGTTGATGGTGAAGCCCGCTGCCAGTTCATGGCCGCCGTAGCTTTCCAAAAGGTCAGAAAGTGCCGTCAAGGATGAAAACAGATTGAAGCCGCCAAAGCTTCGGGAGCTGGCCTTGCCATGCTCGCCATCCAGGCACACCAGGAAGGCAGGGCAGCAGAATTCTTCTGCAATACGGCTGGCCACGATGCCAACCACGCCCTGGTGCCAGCTTTCATCGGCCAACACGATGGCTTCCGGGGTCTTTCCCTCCGGGAGCATCTCCACAGCCTGCCGGTAGATCTCGGATTCCACACTCTGCCGCTGGCGGTTCAGTTCACAAAGTCCCTTTGCCAGCTCCGAAGCCCGCAACGGATCCCGGGTAAGAAACAGCTCCACGGCCATTTCGATTTTCCCCATTCGACCGGCAGCATTGATCCGAGGTGCCAATATGTAGCCCACGGAAGAGGCTGTCAGACTCTTGGGATCGCAACCGCTTTCCTCCATCAGTGCCACCAGACCGGGGCGGGTAGTATTGCGCAGGGATTCCAAACCACGGCTCACAAATACCCGGTTTTCTCCCTGAAGCAGCATCACATCCGCCACTGTGCCCAGGCACACCATATCGGCATAGCCCTCCAGCACCTGCTCCTGGCTGCCGCACAGGGCCGCCGCCAGCTTAAAGGCCACGCCTACGCCGGAAAGGTTCATATGGGGATAGCCGCCGTCCGGGCGATGGGGATCTACCACCGCTACTGCGTCGGGAAGCTGATCCTTACATTCGTGGTGATCAGTGATCACCAGATCCATGCCCAGTTGCTTGCACAGCACCGCTTCCTCCATGGCGGTAATGCCACAGTCCACGGTAATAATGAGCTTTACGCCCTCCCCGGCCAATTGCCGCAGAGCAATGGGATTCAGACCGTAGCCCTCCTCCAGCCGTCCGGGAATATAGGGCACGCAATCCGCACCCAGGCTGCGCAAAAAATCCGTCAGCAGACAAGTGGCAGTAATACCGTCCACATCATAATCGCCAAAGACAGCGATTTTTTCGCCCCGATCCAGGGCCAATGCCACGCGGCCTGCGGCCAGATCCATATCTGTCATCAGATAGGGATCATGCATGGTGCAGCGGCAGGATAAATAGGCCTCCGCCTGCTGCGCCGTCATCATTCCCCGGGCGCCCAAAATCATAGATGCCATAGGGCTGTATCCGGCCTGTACCAGGGCATTCACCGCCCCCACCGGGGGCTCCTTCACATTCCAAACTCCGTATTTCAAAGCATAACACATCCAATTATATCATTTTCCTTTTATTATAACAAAAAACTCGGAATTGTACAATAGGAAGTGTCAACTTTTCGGAAACTTCATATTTCTTTCTGCTTTGCTACAGTGCCGATGGCGGCGGCCAGGACGGGTGCCATGAGCATTCCCAAGAAACCCCAAAGCGTAAAACCGGTGTAAAAAGCCACCAGAGTCAGCAGCGGATCCAGGCCCAGCTGCCTACCCACAAATCTGGGCTCCAGTACCGTCCGGACGGTCAGTGCTACGCCGTAGATCCCCAACAGACCGATCCCCAGGGCAGTGTTGCCCTGCAGAAAACAAACCAGCGACCAGGGCACCAGCACCGTACCGGTACCCAAGACCGGCACCGCATCCACCAGGGCGATCAGTGCCGCCAGGAAGAAGCCATAGTCCACATTCAGTAGCAAAAAGCCTATACTTAGTATCCCCCAGGTGATTCCCATCAGCTTCAGCTGTGCCTTGAGCCAGCCCCACAAGCCCCGGCGGATATGCCCCAGGGCGGGCAAGTATTTCTCCCGCCAGTTTTGGGGCAGGGCTGTGCGCAGCTTTTCCTTTAGCTTGGGAAGCCGTGCAGAGATCATACACGCCGATACCAGCGCCGTAAAGATGGTAACCGCTCCTCTTGGCAGCCACATCAGCACATCGGTTACCTTTTCCGGAATCTGCTCTGCCACAGATTTTACCGGCGATGTCTGCCCGGAAAAGGCGCTGTCCACGGTCTGCTGCAGCAAGCCCCGAACACTCTCCGGCGACTGCTGCACTGCCCTATCCAGCCAGCTGTGCACTCTGGCAATGCCGTTTCGTGCAGTGGCCTGGACATCCGGCAGCTCCTGGGTCAGAATGGACAGCTCTTTGACCGCCAACGCCCCCAACAGCACCACCACGCAGCCCATCAAAACCAGGGTGCCACCAATGCCCAGCCCCGCAGCCAGGGGACGCTTCAACTTCCGAGAGGCAAGCCGCACCAGTGGCTCCGCCGCCAGAGCCAGTGCGCCGCCCAGCAAGAAGGGCAGCACCACCGGAAGCAAATACCGAATCCCCAGCCAAAGCCCCAAAACCACCAGTGCAGCCAATGTCCACTTGCTTTTTTTTACCTTTTCCATGCAGAATCCTTTCATTTTCCTTTACTTTAATTTTTTAAATTTTTCCTTGCTTGCACTATTGCATTTTATAAAATATATGTTACAATATTTCCGGGCAACCAGCCCGAAATTCTGTTGATTTTGACAGGAGGACCATCATGGCCAGTAATCCTAAATATTATATTGTGGAAGCCTCTGCGCTGCCCACCGTATTTCTGAAGGTTGCCGAAGCAAAGCGTCTGCTTTCCACCGGTGAAGCCTCCACTGTAAACGAGGCCACGCAGATGACTGACATCAGCCGCAGTGCATTCTATAAATACCGTGATGCGGTCATGCCCTTCCAGAATATGATGACCGGACGGATTATTACCTTCCAGCTGCTTTTGCAGGATGAAAAGGGTCTGTTGTCCTCTATTTTGAGCATTTTTGCCGATTGTAAAGCCAATATTATCACCATCAATTCCATTGTGCCCACCAACGGCTGCGCCGTTGTGACCATTTCCGCTGAGACCATGGAGCTGACCGTTCCGCTGGAGGAACTGCTGCGACAGATCCGCAGTGTCGACGGCGTGATCAAGTCCGAGATCCTGGCAGGCTAAAATTTTATATCCAAAACCGCTGCTTTGGCAGCGGTTTTTTCTTCACAAGCTGACCCCAATTTACATAGAATACCACGGAGGTGATCAGGATGCTGATCGTGCAAAAATACGGCGGAAGCTCGCTGGCGGATGTGACCAGGATCCGCACCGCCGCCCGTCGTGTGACCCGACTGGCTCAGCAAGGTGCCCAGGTAGTCGTGGTTGTCTCCGCCCAGGGCGACACCACCGACGATTTGATCAAACGGGCAGCCGCCGTGAATCTCAGAGGCTCCGCCCGGGAAATGGATGCCTATTTGGCCGCCGGGGAGCAGCTGTCTGCAGGCCTTATGGCCATGGCCATCGGCGCCATGGGCTATCCGGCGATCAGTCTGACCGGCTGGCAGGCCGGTTTGCATACCGATGGGGTGTATGGAAATGCCCGGATTCAGTCTTTGGATCCCGGTCGAATCCGGCAAGAGCTGGACGAGGGCAATATCGTGGTCGTAGCGGGCTTTCAAGGGGTCGATGACCGGAACAATGTGACCACCCTAGGGCGGGGCGGGTCTGATACTACAGCCGTTGCACTGGCTGCCTTTTTACAGGCGGATCTGTGTCAGATCTTTACGGATGTGGATGGGGTTTACGACCGGGATCCCCGACGGTTTCCCGGCGCTACCCGCTTTGGCAGACTCTCCTATGATAAGATGCTGCAGCTGGTGGCAGGTGGTGCCCAGGTACTTCACGATCGCAGTGTGGAGCTGGCAAAGGAGCATGGCATCAGCATTGAAGTGCTGTCCGCCTTTACCGGCGCCCCGGGCACCATTGTGGGTCCTTAAAATAAAATACCCATATAATTTCAGAATCATACAAATTCTCAAATTTCAATTCTTTATCTGTAAGATAAATAGGTATTTGCTGTGCAAAAAGCCCCAAACCGATTGGTTTGGGGCTTTTGTTAATTCAGATCAATCTCTGCTTCTGCCAAACAGCTGCAGAACATAGAACAAAAAGCGCAGGAAATAGACCATAGAGGTGACCAGGGAGGCCAGGTAGGTCATCGCTGCCGCAGACAGCACCTTGCTGGCACCGGGCAGTTCGTCTTCATAGAGGATACCTTCTTGGATCAGCATTTTCTTGGCACGGCGGCTGGCATCCAGCTCCACAGGCAGGGTCACCAGGGCAAAAATCATACTGCCGCCATACAGCAGCACGCCGATCATGGCGATCTTAAAGCCCAGCTCCGGGTCAGACACCTGAATAACGGCATCCATCAGAAGGCCAAGGAGTACCAAGGGCATAGCCAGGAATGTGCCGATATTCACCACGGGGACAAGCACCGTGCGGAGATTGTAGAACCAATAGCTCTCCTGCTTCTGCATCACGTGGCCAACCTCGTGGGCCGCCACAGCCACAGCGGCAACAGAGTTGCTGTCATGGGTGGAATCGGACAGGTTGACTACCGCCTTCTTGGGGTGGTAGTGGTCACTAAGCTGACCGGACACTCGGCCAATGGAGATTCCGTGGACACCGTTTGCCTGCATAAGCCGGCGTACAGTATCAAAGCCGGTGGTGCCGGTGTGGGTGCGCACCTTGTCATATTTCTCAAAAGAGGATTTTACCTTATGACTGGCGATGCCGGAAAACAGCATGCACAGCAAAATGGCACCCAGGAACCAGAAATAGTCCTGAGAATAATAATAGGAGTAATAATAGGGCATATGGCTTCCTCCAATCGTATTGGAATGATGGTCATTATCAGTATATCATGTTTTCTAAGAAAAATAAATCATTTTTGTAAACTTTTCGCGCAAAACAAAAGGCGTTGGGAAACCCAACGCCTTTTATACTCTTTTTACCAATCGCCCAGGCTGCCCAGAGATTCCAGTTGTTCCTTGCAGTCATCGCAGTAAACGATCTCTTCACCAAAAACATTCTCGGAGTTCTTGCCAAAGATCTTGTCCTCACCGCAAAGATCGCAGGTGTAGCAGCCGGTCAGCATAGCGCCCAGCATAACTACCAGCAACAGTACGCAAATAAACTTCTTCATTGTTCTAGTCTCCCATCTTTATTATTTACCCTTAGGTATAAATGATACGGCAATACCGATTAAGCCGTTATCGGCACACCGTTTATGTGTATAATAACACAATACACCGGGATTGTCAACGGAATTTGACAGTATTCTGCACAAAAATGCTGAAACTAGCCTAAAAGCTTATCCGGTGCATCCGCAAAAGCGAAGCAACAAAGAAAAACGATCAATGCGATTGCAGCAATGACGCAACCGGCAATTAAGAAGCTTTTCTTCAGCTGTTCATTTTCCCATACCTTCTCAAAAAACGATTTTTTAGAACGGGTGCGCCGCACAGGCCGCCGTGCAGGTTGCTGCACAGGCAGTGGAGGCTCCGGTGCAGGTTCTACAGGGATCGCCTGGCCGCAATTGGTGCAGAACATAGAACCTGCTTCCAGCCTGCTTCCGCAATTCTCACAAAACATAGTTGCTCTTCCTTTCCTTAATCAAGCCAATTTCTGACTTCCTCCCAGCAATCCTCACAGAAGGCATAGCTGTATCCGTCCAACTGGCCGATATACTTTTTGCCTACGATGGTTTCGTAGCAATACTCACATTCAAAGGCATTGCTGGCATCATAATAGACGATTTCTTCGCCGTAGTCATTGGACAGGAACAGCTGATCTCCCTTGATCTTGAATCCGACCTTCATGGTCTGTCCGTTATAGCGCATGGACAGATCGCTACCGTCTACCGTATAGGTAAACTCCATATGCCCTTCGTCACCATAATCCAAATAGCCATTTTTATCATCGATAAACACCAGCTCGATACCCTCTTCGCTGATCCAGGAAGTGCCTTCCAGGTCGTTTCCGCTAAGCACAAATATCCACAGCAGCACACCAACGACCACCACTACTGCCAACACCGCCGCCACAATGAGACCCGTATGCTTTTTCTTTTTAGGCTTGGGATCATAGGTGGGCTGATAGGGATCGTATGTATTCTGATAGGACGGCGTATAGTCATACACCGGCTGCTGCACAGGGGGTACCACAGGTTGGGCAGGCTCTGCCACAGGCGCAGGGATCGTAGGCATGGCCACCACAGTGGCATCCAGATCCAGCTGAGCAGGCTGTACAGATTCCGACACCACAGGCGCGACCTCTACCGTAGCATCCAGATCCAGGTTGTCCGGTGCAACGGGCGCGGGAGGCTCTGCCTGCGCAGGCTGCGGAATTGTAAAATCAGAAACCTTATATCCGCATTTACCGCAAAACTTAGCAGTATCGCTCATGGGATTTCCGCAGTTTTCACAAAACATATCCATTGATTCCTTTCTGAATGATTATTAATAATATCGCATGATAATGAACCGGCATTTCCATCATTCGGTGCGAAGCAGCTCTTGTGGGATCAGGGCAGGATCAAACAACACCGGGGAATGGTTATCCCAAATCAGCTCCTTATCCACAGTGGCACCGGTCTGCCGATCCTGTACGGTACGGTATATTTTGGATACTCGGTAGTATTTTTCCCCTTCCTTACGGAAATGGTGTCCCTCTTCCGTCAAAACATAGGTATTGGGAAACTCTTGCTGCGCACGCAGCTGGCCGCACAACTCCTCTCCCTCACACCATAAAAGCAGCTGCACAGTCTGATCTGTATCATTGCGGAAGCGGTAATCAATATAGTTGTAGCCCACAGCAGTACCGGCATTCAAAGGAATCCGGGGGCCCTCGTCCGGGGCCAGTGCGTCGGAATGCTTGTGGAATTCTGTAATGGTCATAGGGCTATGCAGGACAATGCGGTTGACCGTATTGCCCAGGTTACATAGGCCGCCGCCCAGACCTGTTTTCAGCTTATTGCGAATGATGATCCGACCGTCCTTATAGCCTTTGCGCCGCGTGGTTTTTCCCACGGTGCGCCAAAAAGAAAACACCTCACCGGGATGAATCAGGATGCCGTTGATCCGCTCACAAGCCAAACGGATATTGACCGCCTTGTTCAGTTGAGACTGGAGATCCACGCCCGGCGCCCGCTTGATCATATTGGAATGAAAATCGTAAACCACCACCGGCAGCTTCTCTTGAGACTTGTTTTTGGCGATCTTATCCTTGCCGAACAGATCCTTTAGATTCCGCTTGATGATCTCCTTTTGCCGGGACAATTCGTAGCAAAAGGGGTTAATATCGCAGAAGCATTTTCTTTCTTTGGCCATGTTAAAGTTCTCCTTCCGCCCGGATATCTCCAAGCCTTTGGTATGATTTGCTATGGCGGTAGAAACCCAGGATCAGCTTTTCCACATGACGGCGGATGCCGATCTTTGCCTTGGGGTCTATCTGAATATAGTGCACCAGAATGCTGTCGATTCCGGCACGGTTGGCGCCCAAAATATCTGTAAACAGCTGATCTCCGATGCACAGCGCCTCCTTTTGGGAAACTTCCAGCATTTGCAGAGCTTTGAGATAGCTGTCCGGAGCCGGTTTTCCTGCCTCCGGAATGTAGCGCGTGTCTATATTCTTTTTGAAGCGCTCCAAGCGCCGGGCGCTGTTATTGGAAAGCAATATAGTCTTAAATCCCATGGCATGAAGCTTTTCAAAAAAGGCATCAACTTGGGCATTGGAATCGTCCCCATGGTGCACCAGGGTGTTATCCACATCAAACAGAAGCCCCCGATAGCCCCGGTCATATAGCTTCTGAAAATCTATGGCAAATACACTCTCGGCATATCCGCCGGGATAATACTGCTTCAGCAACACGCCACCTTCTTTCTTTTCTCATATTACCAAAAAGCAGATAATATGTCAATTTATGATTTTATACTGGATTTTTTCCAGCAGAAATGATATAATTTATCCGTTATCTTAATTGTAAGGGAACATGGGTATGAAACATCCTGAACTGATCGTCATGCTCACCAAAAATGATCACACCGTAGAAAACGCCTGTGAGGTTTTTGAGGCATGCGCCGATTCCGCTGCCCAATGCTGGGGCGCTAAAGAGATCGGCCTTCCCCCTGCACAACTAAAGAATCTGTATGCCGCCTTCAAGGATCACGGTAAAACAAGCTTCCTGGAGGTGGTCGCCTATGATGAGACCGCCTGTATGGACGGTGCCAAGCTGGCTGCGGAATGTAGCTGCCAAGTGCTGCTGGGTACGGTGTTCTACGACTCGGTAAACCAGTTCTGCAAGGATCATGGTCTGCAATATATGCCCTTTATCGGTAAAGTCTCCGGCAGACCCTCTATTCTGGATGGCACTGCAGAGGAAATGCTTGCCCAGCTGGAAGAATACCTGCGCAAGGGTGTCTGCGGTGCAGATCTGTTAGGCTATCGTCACCGTGGTGACGGTTACCGTGTGAGCAAGGAAGTAGTGACCCAGGCTTCCTGTCCCATCTGCCTTGCCGGCAGCGTTGACAGCTATGAACGGCTGGATCAGGTTCTTGCCATAGCCCCCGCCTGGTTTACCATTGGCGGCGCTTTCTTTGACGGAAAATTTGGCGGTGACTTCCGTACCCAGATCAATCGTGTTTGCGAATATATATGTGGGGCAGTTCCCTCATTCTAAACGCCCTCTTTTTGAGGGCGTTTTAAATAGATTCAGGAGAAATTATTATGAAAGAATATGAGATCGTAGCCAAATTCTGTAACGCCTGTGCAGGCACTTCCCGTCCGGAAACCTTTTTTGAAGAAGCGGAGCTGGGTGACCCTGCGGATTTCGTGCGCATGAAGCACGGTCGGGATTTTGATAAATTCACCAAAGAAATCCTTGCCGACGGACGCATCCTGTTCTCCTACGACAACGGCTCTGTGGCATACAGCTACGAGTTTACCGAGCTGTAAACCTGTCTCCATACAAGCTGTAAACCTGTCTCCATACAATTCCATTGCAATGGTCTTAAATATATGATATATTATAATGTAATGGAAAAATGATAGAAACGGAGAAGTACTATGTTTGAAGCAGTATTACAGGCCATCCAGGCCTATGATAAGATCATTATTCATCGCCATAACCGTCCCGACGGCGATGCCATGGGCAGCCAGCTGGGTCTGAAGCATCTGATTTTGGAGAATTTCCCCGGTAAGACCGTATACGCAGTAGGCGATGCCCCCGGCTATTTCGGCTTTATGGAAGGGGCTGTCATGGACGAGATCCCGGACAGTGAATATGAGGGCGCATTGGCGTTTATTCTGGACAGTGCCTCCCGGCACTTGATCAGTGATGACCGCTACAGTCTGGCAGAAAAAACTGTGCGTATTGATCACCATATTTTCTGCGAGCAGATCGCGGATATCGAGGTAGTGGACACCAGCTTTGAAAGCTGCTGCGGCATGATCGCAGAGCTTGCATATGAGTGCAAACTCCAGCACAACCAGCTGTCTGCCAAATCCCTGTACACCGGTATGGTCACCGATTCCGGCCGTTTCCGCTATGACGGCACCACCGCCCGTACCTTCCGTTTGGCATCTACCCTTATGGAGCAAAAATTCGACACCAACGCCCTGTTCCGGGATCTGTATGCCGACGATTTTGCCTCCAAGCAGCTGAAGGCTAAGTTTGTGCTGAAAATCCAGTTCAGCCCCAAGAATGTGGCGTTTATTTACACCACATTGGAAGAGTTTAAGGAGCTGAATACGGACACCTTCACCGTATCCCGGGCTATGGTCAACACCATGGCGGATATCCGCGGCGTGGATATTTGGGTGAACTTTACGGAGACCGAAAAGGGCGTGCTTTGCGAGCTGCGCTCTTCCAAGTATAACATCAATCCCATTGCCGTGAAATACGGCGGCGGCGGACATCAGAAGGCCAGCGGCGCCACCGTAGCTGACAGAGAAACCGCCATGGCTATGCTGGCAGATCTGGACGCCATGATGGAGGAATAAGCCATGAATTTGGAAATCAAACAGCAAATTTTGCAAAAAATTAAGGACAACCAAACCATCTGTCTGTTCCGCCATGTGCGCAATGACGGCGACTGTGTAGGTGCCACCAAGGGTCTGAAGCGCATCCTGCAGCTCAGCTTCCCCGAAAAGAATATTTATTTGATCGACCATGAGACCGCCAAGTATTTGGAGTTCATGGGTCCCGAGGATCCCGAAGTAGACGACAGTGTTTACGAAAGTGCCCTGGGCATCGTGCTGGACACCGCTTCCGAGGCACGGATCTCCAATAAGAAGTACACCCTGTGCAAGGATCTTGTAAAGATCGACCACCACATTCCGCTGGAAAATTACGGTTCTATCGCTTGGGTGGAGGAGGAGCGCTCCTCCTGCTGCGAAATGATCGTGGATTTTTACGAAACCTTCAAGGACGAACTGAAAATTGACTCCGAGGCTGCCACATATCTGTACACCGGCATGGTCACCGACTCCGGACGGTTTAAGTACAGCGGCATCAGTGGCGATGCCATGCGCTGCGCCGGTACACTGCTGGATGTGGGCGTGGACACGGATACCCTTTTTGCCCGGCTGTACCTGGAGGCCTATGAATATCTGAAATTCAAGGCCCATATCTACAACCGTATGCAGATCACCGAAAACGGCGTGGCATATATCTTCGTAGACAAGGCTATGCAAGAGGAATTTGGTCTGACCCTGGAAATGGCCAGCGCCTGCGTGGGCAATTTGGACTCCATCCGTGGCGTGATCTGCTGGATGGCTTTTATTGAAAACGGCGACGAGGAGCAATCCATTCGTGTGCGTCTGCGTTCCCGCTTCGTCCACATTAACAGCATTGCCGAAAAGTACCGGGGCGGCGGACACGCCTGCGCCAGCGGCGCAACAGTCTATGGCCGTGAGGAAATGGAAGCGCTGCTGCGGGATGCGGACGCCCATGTGAAAGAATACAAAGAAACCCATGAGGGCTGGCTATGAGAATACTAATTACAAACGACGACGGCATGCACGCAACCCAGCTGGTACCTCTGATCAAATGGTGCCAAAAGCTGGGCCAGATCACCACGGTGGTCCCCAAGGTGGAACAAAGCGGCAAGAGCCATGGTATCGAGCTGCGCTCGGCTTTTGAAGCAAAGCAGGTGGAGCTTGCCCCCGGCATCACCGCCTGGACAGTGGATTCCACCCCTGCAGACTGTGTCCGCTTTGCGGTCATGGGCCTGCATATGGAATTTGACCTGGTTATTTCCGGTATTAACCGGGGCTTGAATGTGGGCACAGATATTATGTACTCCGGTACTGTAGGTGCGATCTTCGAAGCCGCAAATTTAGGCATTCAGGGCATTGCCCTGTCCACCACCATTGGCTTTTACGAGCAGGCGGTGACCCAGCTGGATCGGGTACTGGAATACTTTCAAACCCATGAGCTGTTGGAAAAAGGCAATATTTATAATGTGAATATTCCTGCAGATGCAAAGTCCATCCGCATTACCCGCCAGGGTGGCCCTTACTATTCCGATGATTTTCCCCACATTGGAAACGATATGTATGAGCCTAAGGGTATTTGCGTATACCAAAACCGCAACGATTTGACTTTGGATACAGACAGCGTCATGTCCGGGCATATTTCCATCATGCCTCTGAGCACCACCCGGGTGGATACCCCGCTATACGAAGAATTAGAGAAATTGAATCATTAATATACAAATAAAGACCCAAATCGTCAATCTTGGTTTTGACGGTTTGGGCCTTTTTTGACACTCTGAAGGGCCGTGTCTTACGACACGGCCCTGCTAAATTATGAGGAATTACCCAACTACCTTGAACAGGTACAGGTCAAATTCATATACACCCTCAGCCTGAGGCTGCTTATACATACCGAAACGGTTACGGATGGTTGTGCCGTCATTGGTGTACTGGTAGCAGATGTAACGATCACCGCTGTAGATGTAGAAAGTACCTGCAGTCTCGCCCTCAGCAATGCTCCACTCAAATGCAGTTGTGGTGTTGGAAATATTGGTGGAGGACACATAGGACAGATACTTTCCTGCGCTGGCAATGGAGACACCATTGCCCTGTGCTGCAACAATCCATGCAGCCAAACCAGATGCAGTCAATGCACCTTCGCCGCCAACCACGCCGGTGGGTTTCGTGGCGAAGCTGTCGTCCAGCACAATGTACTCGCCCTCGTACAGCGCCGCAATCACAAATGTGCCGCCGGCCTTGATCTCGTTAATGTCGGTCACCAGCTGATAGCTTACATCGCCACCGGCAGGAGGTGTTACAGGAGTGTCGGGAGTCGTGGAGCCGCCGGTGCTGCCGGCTTCCACAAACTCTACATAGAACTGAGTGCTGCCCTTATTACCTGCATTGCTGCCGGTAATGTAGTAGGTGCTGGATACGCTGATGGTGTCATAGGTATTGTAAGTACCCATGTAGTACTCAGTACCGTTCATTTCCACCGTGAATACGCCAGCCTCTGCATTGTAGGTCCACACCTGGGTTGCTGTGGTGCTTGCCTGGGGACGGGGCTTATTGTTGCTGTTCAGATATGCCTCGATGTAAGTCTTGGCACCGCTGTCATCGGTGTAGTAGAAATGATAGCCTTCGCCACTCTTTTCTACATACACTGCCTTGGCGGCAGATGCGTCAGCAGTAGTTGCCCAGTATTCACCATTCAGACCACCGGCCAGGTACAGAGTCTTGCCCAGGTTGCCCTGAACCATCTGCATGTTATAGGCCTTACCCTCTTCCAGCACGACGGTCTCGCCGGAGGGAGGTGTTACAGGCGTATCGGGAGTGTCGCCACCCTCAGGAGGTGTAGTGCCGGTGCAGACAGTGATGTCGTACAAGCGGACCTGATACTTCATTTCCTCTACTACGAAGCTATCTGCAGCTTCCTTCAGATCAACTACAACAGTCAGGCCGTTGACAGTTACAACCACATCGTCTCTGCCTTCCAGAGCCTTGGTCAAACCGTTCACATACTCCGTACCATTCACAGGTGCAGTGTGTGTGAAGATCAAACGGGTCATGCCGGGATACTCCACGGTCAGCTTACTGCCCTTATACAGGCGGATCATGTCATTCTTGCTGGTGTTGTTATAGACATTAGTGGTGGAGGATGCCTTATCGTTGGTCACGGTAATGCCATTCTGCTCCCAAACCTGCTGCTCGGTAGAGTAGGAAACACGGTTTGCAACATCACGGAAGCTAATGACTGCGCTGCCGTCGGGGATCTCCACATCGGAGCCGCCGCCTTCGCCCTTGATCACAGCATCCAGGACACAGCCGCCATCAAACTCAATCGTACCCTTGTAGTTCTTGATAGAACCGGTAACCGTAATGGTATCGCCAACCTTCAAGTTGGTCACATCGGCATCACCGCTGGCCAAATGGTAGCACTTAATGGGCTTATCCTCACGGTTAGCCACCTTCATGGTTACGGTAATGTTATGATACTGAGTGGAGTAAGGTTCGTCCACGCTGGAGATCACACCAGTCAGGGTGTACTGACCCTCCAGAACAGCACCAACCTCCAAAGCATACGCTGCATCCACGATCTGTTCGGGAGTCATATTGTCGCCGGGGTTGTAGCCTTCCACCAGCTTGGTCAGCGTACAGCCGGAACCGAACTGGATGGAGCCCTTATAGTTCATGATCACGCCACGGACGGAAATGGTATCGCCCACACGGATCTTGGAAGCGTCAGCTGCACCGCTCTTCAGGCGGTAGCAGTACATGTTGGTGCCATCGGACAGATCCATGTATACGGAAATGTTGCCGTAGCTGGGATCATAAGCGGTAGCGATCTTGGTGACCTTACCGGTCAGGTTTGCATAGTAGGTCAGGCTCTCGCCGTCTGCCAGCAGAGCGGCATCGGCCAGGATCGCTGCCTGATCGGAGGATTCAGGCTTAGCAACGCCGCCACCGGAGACACGCTTCTCCAGGGTGGAGCCGGTACCGAACTGGATCTCGCCCTTATAGTTCTCGATAACGCCGCGAACGGTGATGGTATCACCAACAGCGATCTTGGATGCATTGTATGCACCACTCTTCAGGCGGTAGCAGAGCATCAGGATGGTGTTCTCACCACGCACTGCCTCAGCAGTGGGATCTTCTACCTCCATGTACACGGAGATGTTGCCATACTCCTTGTCATAGGGGGTGTCGATGCTGGTGACCTTACCGGTCAAAGAAGCATAGTAGCTCAGGCTCTCGCCGTCAGCCAGTGCCTTGGCATCGGTCAGGATGGTCATCGCATTGGAGGTCTCGGGCTTAGCAACGCCGCCGCCGGAGACACGCTTCTGCAGAGTACAGCCGGTGCCGTACTCCAGCTTGCCCTTGTAGTTTTCCAGCACGCCGCGGACGGTGATGGTATCACCCACAGCAATCTTGGCCACATTGGCAGCACCGGTCTTCAGACGGTAGCAGATGATATCAGTACCGGCTACGTTCATCAGAACGGTAATATTGCCATAGTTTTTATCATAGGGAGATTGGATCTCGGTGACCTTACCGGTCAAAGTGGAGTAATAATCCAGGTGCTGGCCGTCGGTCAGCTTTGCAGCATCATTCAGAATGGTGGTCTGATTGGAGGTCTCGGGCTTTGCAACACCGCCGCCGGAAACGCGGTCCAGCAGAGTACAGCCGGAGCCGAACTCGATCTTACCCTTATAGTTCTCAATGATACCCTTGACGGTGATGGTATCGCCGCGGGCGATCTTCTCAACGCCGTTGCCCTTCAGACGGTAGCAGGTAATAGCGGGAGAATAGCCGTCTACCTTAATTACAACAGTAATGTTGTTGTATTCCTTGTCGTAGGGGGACTCGATATCGGTGACCTTGCCGGTCAGGGTTGCGTAGTAGTTCAGGTGCTCGCCCCAACCCAGCTCCTTGATATCACCAAAGATCTTGGCGGGATCGGTGGAGGGCTTCTCAGCCTCACGGCCGCCGCTGATGCGATCCAGCAGCATACAGCCGGAGTCAAACTCGATCTTGCCCTTGTAGTTCTTGATAACACCCTTGACGGTGACAATATCATCCACTGCGATCTGATCGCAGCCGGTGCCCTTCAGGCGATAGCAGGTGATGGGATACTTTTCAGCACCCTCAACGGTGAATACGATAGAAATATTCTTGTACTCAGGATCGTAGGGAGTCTCGATCTCAGTGACCTTACCGGTCAGAGTTGCGGTGTAGGGAAGGGTCTCACCATTGGCCAGTGCATAGGCCTGCTTGACCAGCTCCACAGGATCCTCGGGAGCTGCCACGGATTCGCCCTTCTCATAGCTCTCCAAAATACAACCGGAGTCAAATTCGATGGTGCCGTTATAGTTCTTGATAGTACCGGTAACAGTAATGATGTAGCCAAAGTCAAGCTCTTCCACGCCTTCGCCCTTCAGGCGGTAGCAGACGATGGGATACTCATCGTAGCCTTCCATGACCATGGTGACGGTAATATTCTTGTAGTCGGGGTCATACATAGCGCCAATGGCAGTGATCTTACCGGTCAGAGTGACCTCGTAGGGCAGGCTCTCACCGTTTTCCAGTGCGTAAGCGTCCTTCAGGACCTGGCCCACATCAATAGCCTTGGGCAGGATGTACTCCCAGGAATAGGACACGCTGTTGCCGCCCTTATCGGTAATGGTAGCGGTCAAAGTATAGGGGGTGTCCTCTTCGCACTGCTCGTTGATGTCGATAATGACCTTCTCGTCCTCACCGGGCACGACCTTGATCATATCTTCACCCAGGCTCACAGTCCAAACCACCTCAAAGGGCTCGCCGCCCACGCGGATCACGCCATAACGCTCGTAATCCCGGGGGGTGGGAACTGCTTCTTCGGAGTGCTTGTACAGTGCTTTCAGATACTCCATTGCTGCCTGTGCAGTAATGTAGTCTTCTTCAACAGGCTTGGTTTCGGTCGTTTTCTGCTCACTCTTACAGCCGGCAAACAAGCCCAGCACAAGAGTCAGAAGAAGCAACCATGATAAAATTCTTTTCATAACAGGCTCCTCTTTTTTTTAGTCTAAAACAGTAATATCGTCTGCGGAGAATACCTTGATCTGATAATTGCCGTCATAGTAATCCACGATGCCACGGACATTAATGGTCTTGCCTTCGTATGCGTCGGCAGTGACCAGATTGCCCTCATCATCGTACAAAACTACGGTGCGGACGGAAATGGTGTCGGCAAAGCACCGACAGGTGAGCGTCATGGCGCCCTTGGAAGCACTTTCCTCATTGGAGGTGGTGTAGACACTGGAAACACGGATGTTCTCCATGGAAATGGAGGCGCCCAGCGCCAGGTTGCCATATTCAAAGGTCTTGGTGACGGTCTCATCATCATCCAGAGAGGTCAGAACCTCCACATCTACGGTGGTATTGTTGAACACCGCAGGATCGGTCACGCGGTTGGAAGTCTCATGGCCGGTGGAGATCAGCTGAATATTGCTGGGATCGTCGGGACGCATTTCCACATACTTGATGTCAGAGACCTGCCAGGTACCGGCCGTGGCGTAGTACTGGACAGAGCCCACGATCCGGACACGGTTGCCGGGTCTGAGGATCTCCAGACCTACACCGGCCAAATTGTAGCCGTAGTACACGGTCATGCCGTAGTACATATCGGTCTCTTCGTCGTATTCCTCAACATAAACAGTCTGGGGAGCTTCGTAGGTAACAACACCTTCAAAGGCCACCTTCATGTTTTCGTACAGCTCAATATTGGTGCGAAGACCCTTCAGCGTCACGGGCAGTGCCTCGCCATAGTAAAAGTCGGGGTCAGTTTCGTTGGAGTGAACATGCAGTTCCAGATTCTTGGCCTGGTTGATAGCTGCCGTACAGGTCTCGCCATACCGGTTTTCACCGGACTTGGAGGCAATGGACAGGCCATTCTGCAGCAGTTCCACATTCAAATTGCGGTATGTATCGCTGCCCTGGGGCTTGTACCAGATCCAAACCAGGTAACGGCTGCCAGTGGAGTCGTAGTCCCAGGTGGGAGTATCGGACTCGATCACGATGGATGTGGCATTGGACAGGGCGTTCTTGGTAAAGTTGGAGGCCTTCTTGCCCCACTCCTCGATCTTACCGGTGGATTCGGGTGTGTTGACAGCCAGATAGCGAGCCTTCAGCACGCCGTTGGGAGAAATGCTGGTGGGTACATAGAAGTGGGTGGTATCACCGTCCACAAAATTCTTAATGTCTTCCACGCCCAGCTCATACTTGGCGGTATCGGATTCCATATCCAACACCAGCTCACCGGCGTAGTCCACGACTTCCACAGTGGGCTCTGTGGTGGCGCCGGCGCTCTTTTTGCTGTTACCGCCGCAGCCTGCCAGGGAGCCCAGCATCATACACAGTACCAGCAGAAAAGATAAAATTCTCTTATTCATACTATTTCCTCACTTTGGCTGCTCACAAAGCAGCCGTTTGGCTTTGGCCGGACAGCCCCGGATGGGGCTGCCGGCACAGGGAATTCTGTATTTTTATCAGCTGGCCATGTAGACGCACTCGTCGTAGGCTTCCTTGAACAGCTTGTCGATATCGGCATTGTCCTTAGCCATGGCCTGGCTCAGCAGCTTGCCTACCTCGGTACGGGCAATAGAGGAGCCATTGAATGCGGGAGAGGTGAAGTAGCCGTCAGAAGCTTCCAGACCGGCACGAACAACCAGAGCTCTCAGGTTGGCGTAGCCATCGCCCTTAGCCAGCCAGTTAGCATAAGTCTCGTTCTCCTGAGCGGACTTGATAACGGGCATATAGCCGGAGGTGGAGGAGAACTCAGTCTGGAAGGCCATGTTGGTGGTCAGGTACTTGACGAACAGCCAGGAAGCCATGACCTGCTGGTCAGTGGTCTTGCCGCCGCGCAGGATGCACAGGCTGGGGCCCTGGGAGATAACCTTGGGGTTAGCAGGATCGGCCTGAGGAATGGGAGCAACGCCTACCTCGAAGGCTCTGTTGGAGGGAATCTGATAGCTGGCGCCGCCGGAGGAGCCGATACACATATAGCTGTGCAGCACATCCTTGCCCAGCTCGGTGAACAAGGAGGAGGTGTAAGAGCCGTAGATGGCCTCGGTGGTGATATAACCGGCCTGGTACCACTCACGGAGTTCCTTGACCATTGCCTTGCACTGGTCGTTGTTGAACAGGAAGTGCTCCTTGCCCTCACCCTCAGCGGTGGTGAAGGGGTAGTTATTCTGCTCGCACATGGTGATAAACATGTTGTCCTCGGAGTCATAGCCCAAGGGCACGCACTTGGGGTCGATCTCCAGGATCTTGGCGCAGGTTTCCTCCATCTCTTCCCAGGTGGTAGGAACGCTCAGGCCATTCTCTTCGAAGAAGGTCTTGTTGTAGTACAGAACCTCGGTGGACTTACTCATGGGCAGGGTGTACATCTTGCCATCGCCGTAAACAGCGCCCTCAGCGTAGAAGCCGGGGATGAAGTCGTCGATCTGCTCCTGGGTCAGACCCATGATCTCGGTGGTGCCGTCGGCACGCTCGATTTCAACTTCGGAGCTGATCAGATTGTCCATAGACACGGTGGTCAGAGACATGTTGTAGGTTGCAACGTGGTCGGGATAGCAGTACGCAACGTTGGGCTGATTGTCGCCGATGATCTCAGTATTGATCTGAGAAGCGATATCGGACCAGCCGCCGTAGGTATCATGCTCGATGGTGATGTTGGGATAGAGCTTGTTGAACTCGCCGATGTGGTAGTTCAGCACTTCCTGCAGGCTTGCACCCATGGTGTGTGCAAACTTGATGGTGACCTTGCTTCCGTCGTAGCCCTCGTTGGGGACTTCCACGTCAGCGTCGGAGTAGGACTTCTTGCTACCACAAGCTGCCATCAGGCTCATGAGCATGGCAACCAGCAGCAGGACCGCTACGATTCTTTTCTTCATGTGTGTTTTCCTTTCTATATTGCAATAAAAATTAAAAACAAATTAATTAGCCCTTAATGCCGCTGCGGCTGACACCTGCCATAATATACTTACGCAGGAACAGGAACACCAGGAACAAAGGTGCGGAAACAATAGCAACTGCTGCCATCTGCTTGGGGATGTCCGCCTGTCCGGAGGTATCCGTAAAGGCGTTACGCAGACCGTTGGTGATCAGCTCGTACTTGGGGTCGGTGGTGACCAGCTTGGGCCAAATATAGGTGTTCCAGGCACCCATCATCTTCAAAATGGTGATGGAGATCAGTGTGGGCAGAGCCAGGGGAACCATGACCTTCCACAAATACTTGATATCCGAAGTGCCGTCCACCTTGGCTGCCAAATACAGCTCATTGGGGATCTGCAGGAAGTTCTGCCGCAGCAGATAGATATAGAACACGCTGACCAGGAAGGGAACGATCAGTGCTGTGAAGCTGTTGCCCCAATCCAACCAGTTGACCACGGTGATGTAATTGGTAATGGTGAACAGCTCGCCGGGGATCATCATGGTGGCCAGCAAGGCTGCGAACAAAGTTTCCTTGCCCTTGAACTCCAGACGGGCAAAGGCGAAGGCGGTGATCACGGTGATCACCAGGGACAGAATGGTGGAAACCACACCCACATACAGCGTGTTCATAAACAGCTGACCCAGGTTAGCAGTGTTAAACGCGCTTACATAGTTGCCCCAGCGAATGTCATGGGGCCAGAAGGTGGGGATGGCCTTGCGGTATTCCGTGGTGGTTTTCACGGAGGAAATCAGCATCCAGTAGAAGGGGAACAAAACGATCAGCGCCATAATGCCCAAGAACAGGTAGATACCGATCTTGCCCAGGGTACCCTTGATCCGCTGGGAGGTGGTCACCTGCTGCAAATTTTTAGCGCTCATGGTAGTCATATTGTCTTTTGCCATATATGCTACCTCCTTAATAATGCACTTTCTTCTTGCTGACCTGCAGGTTAATCATGGTCACCACAAGAATAATGCCGAACAAAATCAGTGCCGCCGCACTGGCTGCGCCCTGCTTCTGGGTGCCCAGTGCCTTGTAAATGTAGCCCACCATGGTGTTCAGATCATTGGGGCCCATGGTCTCACCAAAGATACCCACGATACTGCTGTATTCCTTGAAGCCGCCGATGAAGCCGGTAATGACAACATAGGCCAGCATGGGGGACAGCAGCGGAACGGTGATCTTGGTCAGAACTCTTCTGCGGGGAGTGCCATCCACACGGGCAGCATCGTAATACTGCTTGTTGATGCTCTGCAGGCCGCCCAACAGGATCAGGATTTTGAAGGGCAGGGCGTTCCAAATGCTGTAGATCATAACCACCACACGGTTATTGGCCAAAGAGGAATTGGCGCCGATCCAGTCAATGGGCTTGCCGCCGAAGAATTGGATAACATTGTTTATGATGCCCCAGCTGTCTGCCATGGCCTCACCGCCCACCTTGCGGAAGCCGATAACGTTAAACATAGCAGCGAACACCATGCCGATGGCGATGGAGTTGGTAACATAGGGCAGGAAGAAGATGGTCTGCAGACCCTTCTGCAGGAACTTAATAGAGTTCAGCGCCACCGCAATGAGCAGTGCCAAAATCGTAGAGATAGGAACGGTAGCCACACACAGGATCATGGTATTGGTCAGATAATCAGTGAAGTTGCCGTAATCCAGAACCGTCTTGAAGTTGTCAATACCGATCTCGTAGGTCTCGCCCATCAGCGCTCTCTGCGCACAGTAGCCTTCCTGGAATGCCATGGACACGGTGTTGATAATGGGCCACACCGTAAACACAAGCAACAGGATCAGCGCCGGTGCCAGATACAGCCAGGCTTTCCATTGATGTTTACTTTCTACCATATTGCGTCACCTCAAAAATAGATACGCTCTTCGGTCTCCGCATGGAACAGGAACACCTTGTGAGGCTTCAGGCTGAAGCGCACAGTGTCTGCTTCGGTGTCGATCTTGTTGTCCGCATCCACGATGGAACGGATCACAGGATTTACGGAAGCGGAATGGGTGGAGACCACGCTCACATCACGACCCATAACCTCCACATTGTTCAGCTGGCATACCATGGGGCCGTTTGCATCGACCTCAAAGCCCTCGGGACGGATACCAACATAGACCTGCTGATCTTCCACACCGGGTACATCCAGCACTTCGTTCTCGCCCAGCATCAGCTTGCCGCCGACCACCTGGCCGTTAAACACATTGATGGGGGGTGTGCCCAGGAACTTGGCAACGAACAGATTCTGAGGATTGTCATAAACCTCCTGGGGTCTGCCGATCTGCTGCAGCACGCCCAGCTTCATAACCACGATCATATCGGAAATGGACATGGCCTCTTCCTGGTCGTGGGTAACGAACACGGTGGTGATGCCGGTTTCCTTCTGGATACGGCGGATCTCCTCACGGGTCTGCAGACGCAAACGGGCGTCCAGGTTGCTAAGGGGCTCGTCCAGCAGCAAAACACGGGGCATTTTTACCAGAGCACGGGCAATGGCCACACGCTGCTGCTGACCGCCGGACAGCTCGTTGGGCTTGCGGTCCATAAGCTCGTCGATCTGCACCAGCTTTGCTGCATGCAGCGCACGATCCAGCATCTCGTTCTTGGTCAGCTTATCCTTGCCCTTCAGATTCTGCAGGGGGAACAGGATATTCTGCTTAACAGTCATGTGGGGATACAGAGCGTAGTTCTGGAACACCAGACCAATGCCTCTGTTCTCGGTGGACAGCTCGGTCACATCATCATCACCGAAGAAGATACGGCCACTGGTGGGCTTCTGCAGACCACTGATCATATACAGGGTGGTGGACTTACCGCAGCCGGAGGGGCCCAGCAGACCGATCAGCTTGCCATCAGGGATCTCAAAAGTGAAATCATTGACCGCAACCACCTCTTTGCCGGACTTCTTATCGCGGCTGGGGAAGACTTTCGTCAAATTTTGCAACACAACTTTCATTATTATTCCCTTCCAATGCTCTTAGATTTTTTTATTTCAGGAGACGCGCAATCAATAATCTTGTTTCGCCGCATTCTCCGCGTGTACTTTCTTAATATACTCTATGCGCTCTTTGGCGTCCGCAAACACCCGCTGGCTGGCAAGATCCACCGTCACGGTACCGGACAGGAAATCATGCAGTCCCCGGCGATCCCGGTTGAACAGGGGGCACAGTAGCTGCGCCAGCAGCAGACCCAGTGCAAGGATCACGCCAATGGGTCCCATGACACCCAGCACAAGCAATAGCAGCATATATATGGGGATCATCATTCCCACAGTGTACTTACTTAAAATCGTGCGCACAAACAGCTGCACACCGGTGATCTGAACGCAGTCGATCCGGACAACACCCACGCCAAAAATCTTCTTTCCTAGGGTCTGTCCGTTTTTCAGAATCAACGGAATGAAGAATTCCATCAGCAGCATGGACAGCAGCAAACCTATGGTGGGGATCAGCAGCATCAGGTTGGTGATCATGCCGTAGGCCTGGACAGCCTCCTCATCCACCCTCAAAGCCGCGTCTGCCTGCTCATAGCGCTCCTTGTAGGCTTCCTTTTCTTCCTGGGTGGCATCCTCCGGCGCCTCTCTTTGCCCAAAGTCAATGTCATACTGCTGTTCATATCTGGAATAGACCGAATCCAGCTTGGCATCATATTTGTCGTATCCAAGGATCGACGATAACGCATAGGCAGCCAGTACCACCACAGAAATCAGCAAAATACTGTCAAAGAGCCAGGCTGAAATCCGCTTCCACATACTCGCCCTTTGCAAATCAACACTCATAGGCATCTTCCTTTCAAATGTGCTTCCGGGATAACCCATTGACCGCTCCCGGCGCACAAACGCAACATGTTCTTCATAGCTTTTGCATCATCTCACATTATAGCATAGAATTCTGAAAAAATCTATGGTTATTTTACAAAAAATACGGCTCCCCCTACAAATTTTTTGTAGGGGGAGCCGTAGGCTGAGAGGACTCGAACACAAGCAGGTTTTCAGCCTATACTTATATGTGATTTTTCAGAGCATCCAGCAACTGGACGGGGATCTTCAAATTGCCACGGCCAACACCGATCCGGATATCCGGCTTGTTTTCTCCGTGGAAATCGCTGCCGCCGCTGGGCAGCAGTCCAAAGGCTTCTGCCATGGCAAATGCCAGCGCAGTGGTCGCTTCATCGTATTTGGGATACAAGGTCTCCATGCCGTCCAAACCCACACGGACAGCCTGGGGTAAGAAGCGCCGCAAACCCGCCTCGTCCAGGTTCAGAAACGGATGGGCCAGCACCACCGTTACGCCCAGTTTCTTTAAAAACGCGATGGTTTCGTAAGCATCCGGGCGTTTGGGCGGCGTATAATAGCCGTGCTTGGCGGACAGCAGCTGCTTAAAAGCAGCCTGCACAGATTCTGTATAGCCCTGCTTTGTCAGCTCCGCTGCAATCAGCGCCCGATTCACATTACCATTGGGGGTAGCATCCTTGATGGATTCATAGTCAATGGCATAGCCTGCTTTATTCAGCGCCGCCACCAATTGGACATTGCTCTGATCCTTAAGGCGTTTCTGCTCATCCATCATCCGGGCAATGGGCGCATAATGCGAAGGCTTGAGAAACAGGCCCAGAATATGCAGCTCCACATCCTCAAAATCCGTGGATATCTCAATGCCGGGAATGGCTTCTACAGGGCTGGTTTTGGCGGCTTCCAACAAGGCCGGAATGCCGTCAATGGTGTTATGATCGCACAAAGCAATAGCCTTCAGCCCTGCCTGCTGCGCCAGCTTTAGCAGCTGTGCCGGCGAACAGGTGCCGTCAGAGTAATGCGAGTGTACATGCAGGTCACAATAGCCTTCCATATTTCCTCCCATGCCAATTTAGAACAGCGCTTTCAGGATTTCCTTAACCGCTGTTTTTTCATCGTCCATATTGACGGTGTAATCGCAAATATCCGCGTTTTTCATTTCCGAATCCAGCGCCATAAGCCGGTTGACCTTCTCCTCCGTGCTCAAGGGCTTTTCCAAAAGGCTGGTCAGCAGCTTCCGGCGGTCACGCTGCACATAAACAGTGGTCACCTTGGGAAAATGGGTCTTCAGGGACATGGCGCCGCAGATATCCATGACTGTCAGCACATGCTTGCCGCTGTCCAGGATCCGCTGAACATCGGATTTGCAGGAGCCGTAGCTGTGGCCGGCGTAGGTAGTAGACTCAAAAATGTCTCCGTCTTCCACCATTTTGCGGAAGGCGTCCACAGTAATATAGTGGTACCACTCGCCGCCCTGCAAGCCCACGGAAGCATCCGTGGTGTAGCTGATCAGCTTCTCGAACTTTTTGCTTCTTTTTACCAGCTGCTTGGCAAGCTCGATCTTGCCGCTGCCGGAGGGGCCAACCAGCACCACCACACCGGGTTCGGCTTTATCCCGGGCGCTGGCTTTAATGCTGTAGCTTTCGGAAATGACCTCCACCAGCTTCAAAAACTCATCATAGGTATTGACCGCCAGCACACCGGTGGCCTCACGGTTCCAGGGCTTCCGCAGCAAAATGGGGTAATCCGCATTGGAGCGCATCACATTGTGCAGGCCGTCATCAAAGAGGATATCCACATCTATTTTATCCTTCCGGGAGCCCATATAAATATGGTCCGGAGAGATCTCCGGGAATTCCTCTGCGATTCTCTGGGCGCGGATGCCCATATACTCCGGATACACGGAGGTGGATACGAAAACCTCAGCCATTTTGGACAGCTTGCGAACCAGCGCTTTCGCACCCTTGATGACCGGCTGGGTGCGGAAAAATTCCGGATCGTGGAAGAATTCAAAAATCACATCGGCCCGGGTACCCAAAGTGCCCCAACGATCCACCTCATAGATGGTCAGCGGAGGGTCAAATTTATATTTTTCGTTGGCAAGACGGATGGCATAGGGAACACACTCCATCAGAACATCGTCAATATCTAATGCCACGGAAAGTCTGAATTTTCTGTTCATAGACATTACTCTCTTTCTTATGATCGTTTTTATTATATACACAACAACCGTAAAAATCAATTCTTTGGTTGCAATTGATCCCAAGATAGTGTAAAATCAAGAAAAAATACGAAGGAGAAAAACATGAGAAAACTATGCTTTTTGCTGGCACTTTTACTGCTGCTCACCGGCTGCAATAAGGGCTCCGGCAAAACTGCCACAGAGCCTGTTTATGTGAACAATTCCGGCCATGTGGATAAAAACGACGATGGTCTGTGTGATGATTGCTCAGAGGTCGTGTTGGTAAGCTTCGATATCTACGCCATCAACGACCTGCACGGCAAGCTGGCAGACGCGGACAACCACCCCGGTGTGGACGAGCTGTCCACCTACTTAAACCAGGCAAGACAGACTTCCAATATGATTTTGTTGTCCTCCGGTGATATGTGGCAGGGCGCCCCGGAATCCAATCTGACCAAGGGCTTTATCATCACAGAGTGGATGAACGAAATGGGCTTTGTGTCCATGACCATGGGCAACCACGAGTATGACTGGGGCGAGGACTGGGTCCGACAGAACAGTGAATTGGCAGAGTTTCCCTTCCTAGCCATCAATATTTACGATCGGGAAACCGATCAAAGAGTGGATTACTGCGACAGCTCTGTGGTGGTGGATATGGAAGGCGTGCAGGTGGGCATTATCGGTGCCATCGGCGATTGCTACTCCTCCATCGCCTCCGAGCATACCAAAGATATCTACTTTAAAACCGGCAGCGATTTGACAAAACTGGTCAAGGAAGAATCCCAGAAACTGCGCAGCCAGGGTGTGGATTTCATCATCTACTCCATCCACGACGGCCACGACGAAACCTCCTCCGGCAAGAATGCTGCGCAGATCAGCCGCAGAGAGCTGTCTGTTTACTATGACGATGCGCTGTCCGAGGGATATGTGGATCTGGTCTTCGAGGCGCACACCCATCAGAAGTATTTGCTGGTGGATCAGCACGGTGTGTATCACCTGCAGGGCGGCGGCGATAACAAGGGCATCTCCACCGCCACCGTGTTGATCAACAAGGCCAACGGCAATTTTTCCGTTATGAACACAGAATTGTTGTCCACCGGTGCATACGCCCTGCTGGAGGACGATCCCATTGTGGCAGAGCTGATGGAAAAATATGCTGAAGAAGTTTCTCCCGCCACCCGCATTGTGGGCAACAATGCCTATTACCGGGGCAAGGCCGAGATCTGTCAGCTGGTAGCAGACCTGTATTGCCAAAAGGGTCTTGAAAAATGGGGCAATGAGTACGATATCGTACTGGGCGGCGGCTTTATTTCTTGCCGGGATCCGGGCTATATGTCCGCAGGCGAGGTCAGCTACGGCCTGCTGCAATCCCTGCTCCCCTTTGACAATCAGATCACCCTTTGCAGTATCAAAGGACGGGATCTGATCAGCAAATTCCTGGAAACCGACCATTACGCCTACTACATCCGGGTCAGTCCCTACGGCGAAACGATCCGCAACAATATTGATCCCAACGAAACCTATTATGTGATCACCGATACCTACTCAGCTTACTATTCCTACAACAACATGACCGTTATCGACACCTACGCAGAAAAGATCTACGCCCGTGATCTGGTAGCAGACTATATGGGTGAAGGCGGTCTGGAATAATTCAAAAGGAGACTGTTTATGAAAGAACGAAACAAAGAATTGATGCGCACCATTAAGTTCACCCTGTTCTCCCTCAGCGCCGGCTTGATCCAAATCATCAGCGATGTAATCTGCAATGAAGTGATCCAGCTGGATAGCTGGTGGTCCTATCTGATTGCGCTGATCCTGTCCGTGCTTTGGAATTTTACTCTGAACCGGAAATTCACCTTCCAATCCGCCAGCAACATCCCCAAAGCCATGGCTTTGGTGGCCCTGTTCTATTTGGTGTTCGCACCTCTTTCCACCTGGTGGACCAAAGTGCTTGTGCAGGGTCAGGGCTGGAATGAATATGTGGTGCTGATTCTTACCATGACCGTCAATCTCGTCACAGAGTACCTGTACCAAAGATTCGTGGTCTTCCGGGACAGCCTGGACACCGCAAAAAGATAAGCACAAACGGGATGCCAACAGCGGCATCCCGTTTTTATTATACCAAAATGATATCCAGTTCCGGATCTTCCAAGGCTGCGTTGATGAACACATTCTGGAAGCCTTCTTTCCAATCCCCCAGTTCGCTCCAGCCCAACAGCCGGATGGTGGTCTTGGTGCAGATATCCGTCAGACAGTCAAACAGCGCATCCAGGTTATGCCCATAGTACGCCGGAAAGGACAAGGCTTCTGCCAACAACGCATGCAGCTGTTCCTTATTTTTGATTTCTGTACAGTCAATTGTAATCATATTATGGACTTCCGTAAAGCAAAGTAAAGGATTTGTAGTGGTTGGAGGTGTAATAGATCAGTCCGTCACTGGAGTAGACGATCCGCTGAGCGCCACGGGAGCTTTTTCCTAAAGTACCGATATCGCACACGTAGAAAGTATGTCCCTTAGGGAGCAGCCCTTGGTTGTTATAGAAGCGGTCGCCGCCGATACATTTACCACCCGGTATGGGATCGTTGCCGTTTCCGCTCCAGCCCAGAGCTTTCGCCTGTTTTTTGGTGATGTAGTTGCTGGGCAGCCGTCCGTACAGATGGATGTACAGCGCCACATCCTTCTTGGAATCGTATGTGCCGTTGGGATCCAGGTAGCCTGCAGACGGCTGGGTTGTGGGAGGTTGTGTGGGCTCCGTTTCGGGAGGCTCAGTTTGTACCGGTTCCGTGACCACAGGGGTTGTGGGCTTGATCACCGGCTGGGTTTGTACAGGCTCATCATCCTGCTGGGGAGGCTGGGTCTGCTCCGGAGGCTGACTCAGCTCAGGAGGTTGGGATTCTTCCTCCGTTTCCTCCGGCAGCGGAGGCCAATACAAGGGAAGCGTAGTGCCATCGGGCGTGGCCTGCTCTGTAGCCTGAGCAGCCGGCGCAGATTGATCAACGAAGATGGCGCAGCCTGCCATTCCCAGCAGTAGGGTCAGCGCCAAAAACAGGGATAATATCTTTTTCATTGTTTTGTCCTTTATATAATTTTTATGCCTTTTTCTTTTGATAGAAAGCGCCAATGAGCATAATAACCGCAAAGACGATCAGATACCACAGGCATCCCCATTTATGGCTCAAAATACATGCGATCACCATAAATACAGAACCGCAAATTGCCAAAACAGGCATAATGAAACGGCGCACCACACTCTGCTCCTTTTCCTTGCGGATCCACTGGAACAAAATGGGCAGATACATCAGATAAATGGTGATAATAGGCAGTTCAGAGGAATCAAAGGCGTAATCCCCTGCCCAACCAGCCAGGTTTGCACCGTAGAAATACAGGAACCAGCTTGCCGTGATCAAAAGGGCAATAACAGCAGAGTTGTTGGGCATGTTGGTGCGCTTGTCCACCTCACCAAAGGTCTTGGGTGCAGGACCTCTGCCGCGGGCGGCCAAAGAATACATGCCACGGCTGCATGCAAGCATCAGGCCGTTGGTGGTTCCCAGGCAGGAAATAACGATAAACAGATTCAGAACGTTACCCAACACCTTGCCAAAGATATTGGTAAAGGCAACGGTAGCACCTTCTGCAATCAGTTGATCGTTGGTTGCACCGCCGGCCACACCCACATAATACAGAATATAAACCGCCGCGATCACAATGCCGCCAATCAGCAGTGCACGGGGCAGATTCTTTTTGGAATCCTTGATCTCCGAGTTAATGGAGGTGGCAATGATCCAGCCTTCATAGGCGAAGGCCGTGGCGCACACAGCCGCCAGCAAGGGGCTGTCTACAGGCTTAGCAATGGTGGCCTTGTTGGCAAAGTTCTCAGCCAGTGTGCCGTTACCCGCAACCAAGCCATAAATGATGCCAACCACGATCATCAGACCCAGAGGGATCAGCTTGATCACCGTAGTGCTGGTTTGGAACTTGCCTGCCAGCTTGGGAGACAGGGCGTTCATGGCATAGATCGCACACAGATAGAACAGGGTAATGGCCATACACTCCGGGCCAACCACTGTACCGCCCTGGGCAGCGGGAATCACCAGAGGGAAATCAGGATTCACCGACACCAGGAAATCTAAGGTATAGCGGGCAGATACCCATGCCAGCACGGAAGTCATGGCAGGGAAATACACAGTGGTGGTAAACCAGCCCATGAAATATCCGTACTTCGGGCCAACCGTGGCTTCCGCATAATCCACCAGGCCGTTGACCTTTTCATATTTTTGGCTCATAAAAGAGAATGTCAGCAAGCACGCCAGCATAATGGCGCCGCCGATGATCCAGGCAATAATGCCCAGGGGCATATCGCCACCGGTCTTTTCCAAAATAGCCTGTGCCTTGAAAAACACACCGGAGCCAATCACGATGCCGACCACCATACAAATGGCAGTGAACAGGCCGTATTTTCTTTGCAGCTTGTTTTCCATATAATTACTCACTTTCTTAAGTGTTCTTATTCATTTTACAGGATGGCTGATATAAAGTCAATAAAAAACGACCCCGATGTACGGAGTCGTTTGATTTTTATTTATCTTCGGGGATTTCATACTGTGCTTTGTAGCGGGCAAAGCGCTCGGCGAAGCTTGCGCTTTCCTGCAGCTCACCTGCTTTCAATGCATTCAGATATTCATGGGCTTCCAGCTTACCCTCTGCCACCTGCAGCACCTCCACCGCCACATTGGAGCAGTGGTCGGCAGTACGCTCATAGGCGGTCAGCAGATCCTCCAGCACAAAGCCGTATTCCACAGTACACAGACCGTCACGAAGCCGGCGCACATGGCGGGATTTGATCTCGCGCACCAGAGCATCCACGACCTGCTCCTGGGGCTCAACCTTCATAGCCAGTGTCTGATCAAAGGACGCAAAGGCCGCAACTGTACGATCCATTACATCCAGAATAGCCCGCTCCAAAATTGCCAGCTCAGCTTTGGCCTGGGCGGAAAAATTGATCTTCTTTTCAAAGATCTCCTGAGCAGCCTCTGCTACGGAAACCGCATGGTCTGCCATACGCTCCACATCTGCCACAGTGTACAGCAGCGTATTGAGCGTACGGTTATCATGGACGGACAAATTCATATTGGACAGCTTCACAAGGTATGTGCCCAAAGCATCCTGGTAATGGTCGGTCTCGTTTTCCAGAGCCAGGACCTTTTCCATGATCTTGGGATCATATTCACGGGTCAAGCCCATAGCCAGCTCCATAGCCTCTCGGGAGGCATTCGCCATCTTCACTGCGATCTCATGGGAGCGCTGCACAGCCACAGCGGGGGTAGCCAGCAGACGGCTGTCCAAAAGCTCCATTTTCTGAGGCTCCTGCTCTCTGGGAATGAACAAGTATGCCAGCTTCACCAACAGACCGTTCATGGGCATCAGCACTGCCGTGGCAGCCAAATTGAAGCAGGTGTGGATCACTGCAATATTCCAAGCTGCGGCCTTGTCATCCAGGAACTGCCAATCAATAAACAGACCCAGGCCGTAGAAAACGATCACAAACAGCGCCACGCCCACCACATTAAACAGCAGGTGCACAATAGCAGTGCGCCTTGCGTTACGGTTAGCGCCCACAGAGCCAAGCATTGCGGTCACGCAAGTACCGATATTCTGACCCAGAATAATGGGAATGGCAGAGCCAAAGGTAACCACACCGGTGCCGCACAGACCCTGCAGGATACCAATAGACGCAGAAGAGGACTGGATAGCACCGGTCAGAACCGCACCAAACAGAATGCCCACCAGCGGATTGGAGAAGGAGATCATCAGCTTGGCAAACCATGCTTCATGCTTCAAGAACTCCATAGAACCACTCATGACATCCATACCGGTCATCAGTGCCAGAAAGCCCAGCAGAATTGTACCGATATTCTTTTTCATTTCACTCTTGGTGAACATATACAGGACAATACCTGCGGTGCCTAAAACAGGAGCCAGTGTAGAGGGCTTGAACAACTGGATGATAACGCTGTCGCCCTCCAAGCCGGACAAAGACAGAAGCCAGGCTGTCACTGTTGTGCCGATATTGGCACCCATAATAACGCCCACGGCCTGTTTCAGAACCATAATGCCGGAGTTAACAAAGCCAACCACCATGACCGAGGTAGCCGAAGAGGATTGGATTACTGCGGTAACCGCAAGACCAAGCAGGAATCCTCTTGGAACCGTGGAACTCATTTTGGCCAAAACAGTCTGCAGCTTACCGCCGGCACTGCGTTCCAGGGCCTTGCCCATCACATCCATGCCGAACAGGAACAGCGCCAGGCCGCCCAGCAAAGAGATCACATTAAAAACATAGGTCATAGATTTTTATCTCCTTCTATGCGATTTTTCAACACCTATGTTCAGATTATAAAAAGAAATGTGGAGATTTGCAATGAAAAGTATGCGAATTATAGACTAAATTATGCACAAATTTTCCAGTTTTTATAACCCGTTATTTTTTCATATTTGTCATTTTCTCTTTTTTGTTAGCCAAAACCAGCACAAAATGACCTTTTTTAGAAATTTTGCAAAACAAAACCCCGGGGCTACAGTCCCGCGGTTTTTCGGTCTGTCAAA
>JAZNHQ010000128.1:0-7165 GCA_045577035.1 Faecousia sp.
GGCTTCCTGCTTCTCAGCGGACAGCTCAACAACATAACCGCCCAGCTCGATGGCGTACTTGCCGTCGTTCTTCAGCAGCTTTGCGTCGAAGAAGTTCATCTGGGGAGAGCCGATGAAGCCTGCTACGAACAGGTTGTAGGGGTGGTTGAACACTTCCTGAGGAGTGCCGATCTGCTGGATGAAGCCGTCCTTCATGATGACGATACGGTCGCCCAGAGTCATAGCCTCAGTCTGGTCGTGGGTAACATAGATAAAGGTGGTGTTGATGCGCTGACGCAGCTTAATGATCTCAGCACGCATCTGGTTACGCAGCTTGGCGTCCAGGTTGGACAGGGGCTCGTCCATCAGCATGACCTGAGGGGCACGGACGATAGCACGGCCGATAGCCACACGCTGCCGCTGACCACCGGACAGAGCCTTGGGCTTACGGCCCAGGTACTGAGTGATATCCAGAATCTCAGCAGCTTCCTTAACCTTACGGTCGATCTCTGCCTTGGGGGTATGACGCAGCTTCAGAGCAAAGGCCATGTTGTCATACACGGTCATGTGGGGATACAGAGCGTAGTTCTGGAAAACCATAGCGATGTCGCGGTCCTTGGGAGCCACGTCGTTGACCAGACGGTCACCGATCCACAGTTCGCCTTCGGAGATCTCTTCCAGACCTGCGATCATACGCAGAGTGGTGGACTTACCACAGCCGGAAGGACCGACCAGAACGATGAATTCCTTATCGGCAATTTCCAGGTTGAACTCCTGAACAGCCACAACACCCTTTTCGGTGATCTGCAGCTTTGCCTTGGGCTCATCAGAGGCAGATTCTTCTTTCTTCTTCTTTTTCTTGTTTTTCTTGACGTCGTCGCCGCTGAAGGGGTAGATTTTCTTGATGTTTTTCAGGGATACAGTTGACATACGCTTCGACTCTAAACGCACCGAGGATTTCGCGTGCATTCTCGCGTTCCGCCGAGCAAAACAGCGGAGGCTTTACGACAGGTCTCCACACTGCCGCACCGTGAGTCAGACGGGGTTTACTTTTCCTCCTTTTGTGACACAGTATGCCTATTATGTGGAGTAGAACACACTATGCCCGGATGCTATAATAATACCATATTCACCCAGTCCGGGCAATGGTGATTATTTACAGTTTTTATGGGTATTTTTTGTGCATTTTGACAGACACCGGGTTTACAGGATCCGGTATGTGCCGTCGGAAGGCGTTTCCAGGGTCACGCGGTAGTAGGCGGTCATAAAGTCGATCATATCCAGCACATCCTGCACGCCGGCGGTTTCATAGCAGGAGTGCATGGCCAACTGGGGCAGACCCACATCCACCGTGGGGATGGACACCTGCCCCATGGAAACATGACCCAGGGTAGAGCCGCCCCGAAGATCCGCCCGGTTGCAATAGGTCTGCAGAGGTACACAGGCCATTTCGCAGATCCGCCGCACGATGGCAGCGCCCATGCCGTCCGTGGTGTAGGACATAGAGGCGTTATGTTTCAGCACCATACCGCCACCGATCACAGGGGCATTTTGCGCATCGGAATACTCCGGATGATTGGGGTGCAGTGCGTGGGCATTGTCCGCGCTGATCATAAAGGACTGTCCCAGCATACGATCCGGATCCCAGCGCATACTGCGGCAGATCCGCATCAAGACGGAATGGAGCAGATCAGAGCCTGCGCCCTGCAGGGATTGAGAGCCCACCTCTTCATTATCAAAAATACAAAGCACAGGAACGGAAGCGCTCTCGTCACTGGCCAGGAAGCCACGGGTGCAGCACCAGGCGCACAGCAGATCATCCAGCGCGGGCGCGCAGATGTATTCCTCATCCACGCCCAAAAGGGTACTGTTCTGCCGCACATACAGATACAGGTCGTGACCCAGCACTCTGCCGCCGGCCTCTTCTTCCAGCAGGGCCTCAAATTTGCCCTTGGCATTTTCGCCGCCCAGCAAGGGCAGCAGATCCACTGCGGGATTCCAGCGGTAGCCCTCGTTGACCTCCCGGTTCATGTGAATGGCCACATTGGGGATCACCAGCAGATCCCGGTCAATATCCACCAAACGGCTTTCCACGCCCTCCGGCGTTTTGACCACCACACGGCCCGCCACAGAAAGAGGTCTATCCAGCCAGGTGCCCATGATCATACCGCCGTAGCGCTCCACCGCCAGGCGGGTGTATTTGCCGGCAAGCTCACAGTTCTCCTTGATTTTAAAACTGGGGCGATCGGCATGGGAAGCGCTGATCATAAAGCCCGCAGGTGTTTTCTGCGGAATGCGGAAGGCTACCACAGAGCTGCCGCCCCGAATCACATAGTACTTTCCGCCGGGCATAAGCTCCCAGCAAGCGCCCTCGTTCAAGGCCTGGTAACCGGCGGCCTCCAGCTCCCACTCTACGGCTGCGACCGTATGATAAACACTGTGGGCGCTGTCCAGAAAGTTTCGCATTTCCTGAATCCGGGTATCCATAGGTATCCCTCCAAATCCAATTCTTGGTTTTGACCATTTTACAACATATCCACATTTTCGTCAACATGGGACACTTCATTTTTTCCACAGGTCGAATCCTGTCGTAATGTTGCGAATTTAACCTTTTTTACAAGAAAAAGCCGCCTTTTTGTCGAACGATTGTTTCGGTTTCTTCTTGCAAAATCATACGCATTATGCTAAATTATATTTGTCGCAACGAAAGTAATCAAATGTAATCGCGGGTCGAAATCTTCACAAGTCAGGAGAGGAACTTATGGACAATCAAACCACTGTCATCATCGCAGACAATACGGACGAATTCTGTGCAAGCCTTACGGCTGCATTGCAAAGAGCAGGCGGATTCCGGATCCTGGGGACAGCCAATGATGGGGAGCAGGCAGTTCGCATGGTCAATGAGCACAAGCCGCAGGTGCTTGTTTTGGATCTTATGCTTGCCAAAAAAGACGGCATTTCTGTTCTCAAGGCCATTGCGGGGCTGGATCGCAAGCCCATCGTACTGGCTACATCCGGATTCATTACCGACTATGTGGCATCTGCCGCCGCCAATTTAGGGGTGCGCTATCTCATGCTGAAGCCCTGTGATATGGAGGCCTTGGTGGAGCGCATGAAGGAATTCCGCAGCACGCCGGGCAGCCGTCCCCTGCCCCTGAACAAAACCGGACAAACCAATATCGAGACCATGGTCACCAGCATCATCCACGAGATCGGTGTCCCGGCCCATATCAAGGGCTATCAGTATTTGCGGGAGGCCATCATGATCGCCGTAAACGATATGGATGTGATCAACGCCATTACCAAGGTGCTGTATCCCCAGGTGGCAAAGACCTTCCAAACCACGCCGTCCCGGGTGGAGCGCGCCATTCGCCACGCCATTGAGGTGGCTTGGGATCGGGGTGATCTGGATACTCTGCAGCGGTTCTTTGGATACACCGTCAGCAACACCAAGGGCAAGCCCACCAACAGCGAATTTATTGCGCTCATCGCCGACAAGCTCCAGCTACAGCTAAAAGCCGCCGGCAGCGGTCAATATTAATATAACCGGACGGATCAAACACGATCCGTCCGATTATGTTTTGTGCAAATCCATATTTATCGTTCCGTTACGCACAATTTAACACAGCGCGTCATTGCGAGCCAGTACGCACACTGGCGTGGCAATCTCCGCAGTAGAAATTACTTCTATTGTGGTTCCTTGCAAAACCAATGTTGGAGATTGCTACACCAGTGACGCACCGAAATAGTTGCGGTGCAAACAGCACGATAAATTGGAATTATTATTTGACAGAGCCGGGGGATTGTACTATACTGTAGATTAGTGAAATGTGGGCAATTATGCCCTGGTCAAATTGTATTTTACAACCCAGGAGGTAGAAAAATGGATGTATTAAGCAGATTGGCCGCTGCAGGCGTTGTGCCTGTTGTGGTACTGGACGAAGCCAAGGACGCCGTCCCCACTGCCAAGGCCATGCTGGCCGGTGGCGTGGATGTGATGGAGATCACCTTCCGCACCGCTGCCGCTCCCGATGCCATCAAGGCTGTGGCAGAAAGCTGCCCCGATATGCTGGTGGGCGCAGGCACGATCCTGAATCTGGAGCAGTGCAAGCTGGCTGTACAGATGGGCGCAAAATTCATCGTCTCCCCCGGTTTCGATGCCGGTGTGGTTGGCTGGTGCATGGAAAACGGCATTGCCGTGACCCCCGGCTGCGTGACCCCCACGGAAATCACCGCCGCGGTAAACATGGGTCTGAAGGTAGTAAAGTTCTTCCCCGCCAATGTTTACGGCGGTCTGAACGCCATGAAGAATCTGTCCGCTCCCTTTGGCGGCGTAAAGTTCATGCCCACCGGCGGTGTAAATACTGCCAACATCAAAGAGTACATCTCCGCTCCCTTTATCCACGCCGTCGGCGGCAGCTGGGTCTGCCCCAAGGATGCCATCAAGTCCGGCGATTTCGGTAAGATCACCCAGTTGTGCAAGGAAGCCCGCGAGGCCGCCTTCAGCTAAAGAAAGGAAGATATTATGGCAAAGATCATTACCTTTGGCGAGCTGATGCTGCGCCTGCAGCCCTATAATTACGAGCGTTTTGTCCAGTGCGACCATGTGGAGTTCACCTTCGGCGGCGGCGAAGCCAATGTGGCTGTCTCCCTGGCAAACTACGGCATGGATGTGGCCTATGTGACCAAGCTGCCCACCCATTCCATCGGCCAGGCTGCGGTCAACTCCCTGCGCCGTTACGGTGTGGACACCACCAAGATCGTCCGCGGCGGCGAGCGTGTGGGTATTTACTTCAACGAAAAGGGCGCATCCCAGAGAGGCTCTGTGTGCATCTACGACCGTGCCCACTCCGCCATTCAGCTGGCAAGCCCCTCCGACTTTGACTGGGACAGCATTTTTGAAGGCACCGAATGGTTCCACTTCACCGGCATTACCCCGGCTCTGGGCCCCAACCTGGTGCAGATCTGCAAGCAGGCCTGCCAGGCTGCCAAGGCTCGCGGCATTAAGATCTCCTGCGACCTGAACTACCGGGGCAAGCTGTGGACCCGTGAGCAGGCTCGGGAGGCTATGACCGAGCTGTGCCAGTATGTGGATGTGTGCATTTCCAACGAGGAGGACGCCAAGGATGTATTCGGCATTGGGGCCGAAGCTACCGATATTTACGGCGGCACACTGAATCACGAGGGCTACAAGTCCGTGGCCAAGCAGCTGGCGGACAAGTTTGGCTTTGAGATGGTTGCCATCACCCTGCGGGAAAGCCACAGCGCCTTTGATAACGGCTGGAGCGCTATGCTCTACAATGTGGCCAAGGACGAGTACTGCTTCTCCAAGAAGTACGACCTGCACATCATTGACCGGGTAGGCGGCGGTGACTCCTTCGGCGGTGGTCTGATCTACGCCGCCATGAACGGCTATGACACCCAGGCCGCTGTGGAGTTTGCTGTGGCAGCCTCTGCCCTGAAGCACTCCATCGAGGGTGACTATAACATGGTAAGCGTTGCGGAAGTTCAAAAATTGGCCGGCGGCGACGGCTCCGGCAGAATTCAACGATAAAAGGAGACCCGAAAATGGAAAACGAAGAACTGCTGTTGGATGAGGAAGCATCCGTGCTGACTCTGACCGACGAAAACGGCAAGGATGCCGAATTTGAGTACCTGGATTGCATCGAGTATGACAACAAGGAATACCTGGTGCTGATGCCTGTGGAAGAGCCCAATCACATTGTGATCCTGGAGATCGAGCCTGTGGACGAGGAGACGGAGAATTACCTGTCCGTCAGCGACGAGACCACCTTGGATGCGGTTTACAGCATCTTCAAAGAAAAGTACAAGGACATCCTGGATTTTGAAGACTAATGCATAAAGAAACACCCAAGTGGGAGATCACTTCCCACTTGGGTGTTTTTTTGACTTCAAATTTCAATTTATCGCTTTGACATTTCGATGCGTTGTAGGGACCGGCGTCCTCGACGGTCCGTTACCGCAGTGCGTGATTGCGGACCGTCCGGGAGGCCGGTCCCTACAAAGGGTGTGCGATAAATATGAATTTTCGTTTACTCGCAGCATTCGCTGGGGCGCTTTTTTAGGTGCAGCTCCTGGTTTTTCAGGGTCACGGTGGTGCAGGGCGGTACGGATTGGGTAATGAAGCTGTTTGCGCCGATGGCGCAGTCCCGGCCGATCACCGTTTCGCCGCCCAAAATAGAAGCATTGGCGTAAATGGTCACATTGTCCTCAATAGTAGGATGGCGGCGTTTACCCCGCAGGCTTTGGCCGCCCCGGGTAGACAGGCCGCCCAGGGTCACGCCCTGGTAGATCTTCACATTGCGGCCAATGACCGTGGTCTCGCCCACCACGATGCCGGTGCCGTGGTCAATGAAGAAATATTCCCCAATGGTGGCGCCGGGATGGATATCGATACCGGTGACGCTGTGGGCATGCTCTGTCATAATTCTGGGCAGCATGGGTACATTAAGGGTGTACAGCACATGTGCCAGCCGGTAGACCGTAATGGCAAACAGGCCGGGATAGGCAAAAATGATCTCCGCCATGCCGGTGGCTGCGGGGTCGCCGTCATAAGCCGCCTGCAGATCCGTCTGCACCGCGGCACGGACAGCCGGGATGGCCTCAAAGAATTCCATGCAGACCGCTTCGGCGTGGGTCTTGGCCTGCTGGGCGGGTTCTCCGGTACTCTCAAACACCAGGGCGACCTGCTTGACCAAATGGATCATGGTATCCTCCAGCAGCACAGAAAGCTGATTGCGGGAGTTATAGCTGCGGTAATTCTTATCCCGGAAATAGCCGGGGAACACAATGCGCCGCAGTTTATCAATAATGTCGATCACCGCATCCTTATCCGGGTTGCGGAAGCTCTCCAGCCGGTCAATGTCACGATTTTGCTGGTAATCGCCCAAAACCGTATCCACCACAGATGCGATTTTCTTTTCCCATTCCATGGTTCTCTCCCCTTCCTTTTTTGTAGGTTATACCATATCATGGTATGTATGTCAATCGTATATTGACATTTGTCCACCCAAGACAGTATAATAATAAAAATACCAATTTATCGCACACCCTTGTAGGGACCGGCGTCCTCGACGGTCCGCAATTACGCACTGCGGTAACGGGTCCTGTTGCGGTGCCCGGCACCCTCGTCGGCTCAAACGCCTTCCTCGTTTGCCGACCGCTG
>JAZNHQ010000129.1:0-2641 GCA_045577035.1 Faecousia sp.
CCTGGAACATCATATATTTGCATTTGGGAAGTTTAATGATATCGAAGCCTTCCGGGATTTGTCCGTCAAAATCCATAGGCACTTCCACGCCCTGGACATACTCGCTGGTGCCCTCCGGAATCAGATGCTTCGGAAGCCACAAACATACCGGCTCACGGCTAATGGACTTCATGCTGCACAGAAGTCCCCACACATCGCAGCCCACCTCTTCGCAATACTTAAAATATTCCGTTGCGGTTTTCCCCCGCTTGATGATCACTTTCCTTGCAGGCTTTTCCACGATTTGAATAAAAACGCTCTTCACTTCGCTCATTTTCTTGCTTTCCTTTCGTTTCGAATATTTTATGCCGTATGGTTTGAATAGATAGATGGGCATAGGACTTATGGAGTACTCATAGGGATTGCATCCAAACTCTTTATAAAATGCCCGCTGATAACCGTCCACACTTTCAAAACCGGAATCGTAAGCCACATCGATGATCTTTACCTTTTCATCACGCAAACGGAGCGCAGATTTAGACAGTCGCAGCCGCCGGATATAGACGGCTGGTGTCATATAAAGCAAATTCTGAAACAACCGGTAAGAATACCAGGGAGAATACCCGGCGGCTTTGGAAAGATCTGCCATGGAAATATCCTTGTCCAGATTGTTTTCAATATAATCCTGCATCCTTTGCACTGCGTCAATGCGTTCATCCATCTTTTTCACCACCTCACGCCCAAATCATAAAACATCCCAAAAGGATTTTCTCGACTTTATTTGCCCAAATGTCACAGCCGCCTCCACCGAGGCGGCTGTATTGATCATTTACTTTTTCAATACTTTCTTGCACCAAGTACGTTTGTTGCATTTAGGGCACAGTAAGTGACGTGTAAATCCTCTGTGCATTGCCATCATTACTTCTTTATAGGTTGGCACAATTTCGTAACCGCAATTTTGGCACTTATAGGCACCCACACTCACTTCCAGCTTTAAAGCATAAAAGCACGGTATCAAAAACAAAACACAAACACAAAGAATTGTAACAAGCTGCCACACTCCTTCAGGAATCAAAAATGCGGCAATAAAGATACCTGCAATGAGGGCGGTCATACTTACAATCATAATTGCCCACATAGAAGACCAAATCGTTTTGTTTTTCTTTTCTAATTCCTTCGCCATATCAAGCAAAAGCTGCTCGTTTTTTTGACTGCTGTTTTCCATATTGATTTTCTCCCCACTTAATAATTCATTTACACTGATGCCAAGAATATCACAGAGTTCAAGCATGATTGAAGTATCAGGCATAGTGATGCCCCGTTCCCACTTGGATATAGCTTTGTCTGTGATACCCAGTTTGTCTGCAAGCTGCAGTTGCGTCAGGTTTGCCCTTTTTCTGCACGCAGCAATAAATCTTCCGATTTTAATCTGGTCCATAAGGTGCCTCCTTTCGCATTCAGTATATAGAAACCTGGGAAGAAATCACACCTACCAGCGGTTTAGTGAGGAGAATAAACCTGCGGTAGAGCGAAAATGGCAGCTAGAATAAAGCTTAATAAATAATATCCTACGCTTTAGTAACACAGATTGCTTCTTGCATTGCCGCAATTGTTGCCAAACAACATATCACCAAAACGGTGTAGGTTGGCTTAACAAAGGTGAAAGTCAACGGCAATATGAATAATACAAACCCCGTGGTTTTATTTAATACGGTATGCAACGCCACCAGTTTCTTTCTGCGAACAAATCCCAAAACAATATTGGCAAGCTTAATAACGGCTATCGCGCCGCCCCATATCCACAACCACCCCGGAAGATGGATCGCCGGCAACAGCTTGATCATAGCTGCCACCACAAAAATAAGATCGGCAATCGTGTCCAGCTGACTTCCAAACTGACTGGTGCTGTTTGTTTTTCTGGCAACGATGCCGTCTATCATATCAGTAAAACCGCAGAAGAGATATACGATATAAAATGCCAAGGAAAATGCAGGGAAAAACAGCAATAAAATACTGCCGAGAATACGACAACCGGTAAGTATATTTGCAACATGCTTCGCCATATGTTCACCTATAAATCAAAAATTTTACCAACTGTTCGACATGTCGGGATTCGGTTTTTATCATAAGCACATCTCGCTGGCTTTTGCTGTCATTATATCACACATTGCACGTGGTGGGTTTGGGAGATTCCCAAGTTTGGGTGAACTGTGCAGTCATTTCACGATGCTTGCTAAGAAAATGCCGATGCCATTTTCTTGAATCAGATTATTCTCAAACGCAAAACACCTGACCATGGCAGAAAAGCCACCTGTCAAGTGTTTTGCGCTCTTATGCCAGACGCTTCCGCAGATCCAGTACCTTATCCTCGATTAAGCGGATCGTTTCCAGAAATGCTTCGTCGCTCTTGCCGCTGGGATCTTCCAATCCCCAATCCTCCCGATGGGAGCAAGGCAGGAACGGACATTGTACATTACAACCCATGGTGACCACTACTTCCACCTCCGGAATGTCGGACAGGAGCTTGCTGTGCTGGGTCGCTTCCATGTCAATTCCATGCAACTGCTTCATCAGCCGGACAGCATCCTGGTTGATTTGGGGCTTTGTTTCCGTACCGGCAGAATAGCTTTCAAACACATCGGAAGCCAGCTTCTTGCCTAAC
>JAZNHQ010000130.1:0-6286 GCA_045577035.1 Faecousia sp.
CAGGCGTTTCCGCCTGACCTTTTTGTATCCTATTAGTTTGTAGGGGCCGATTGAGGCACATCGGCCCTTTCTTAAATGCTGCGAATTCGCCGAAAATCAGAGCGAATCTAGTGTTTTGCTGCCGGGCGGATGTGGGCATCCGCCCCTACTCTTTCGAAATACTAACTTTTTTGTATTCTATTAGGGCTGGAAGACCGTGCCGGGGTTATTCAGCACGGAGGTGCTGTACAGGAACAGGACATCCTTGCCTTCAAAATTCAAGAATCGACCCAGCATACTGCTGCTCATATAGCGGATATCCACCAGCGTTACATAGCGGTAATCCTGCACCAGCAGCGGTGCAATACTGCTGCCAAAGGAATCACGGAAGATGATCAGCTCACGATCCGTTTTGGCATTGGGATTCTCGATCCGCAGCAAAGATTCAGAGCCGGACAGGTACACCTCGTACATATCCTTGGCATCCACTTTGGACATATCATATACACTGTCATACAGCTTCTTATAAGACAGCGCGCCGGTTTTGGGATCCTGCTCCGCAAGTCCGGTGCTGCAGCCATCCAACAGATCGCTTTTCAGCACATACATGGTATCCGGATCCATAGGCAGTGCTGCCTGGCCGTAATACACGCCATAGAAGGGGCGATCCAGCGCCACCTTGGTATAATCCGCACGGTTGGGTGCGGTAACACCCATGCCCTCGCACAGCTTACCGGCAGCATCAAACAGGGCCTCCTGCCGCCAATGGGTATCTGTATAATAGTAATCGGAAATACTCAGACTGTCCGTAATATCAATGGGCGTTGCCCACTGCATTCCATTTTCCACGGTTTCAAACAGCGCATCGTAATCCAGTGACAGATAGCCATTCTGCTCTGCCAGATAATAGCCCTTATCCGGCACAATGGACAGATAGATATTGGCATTGGCGTTCTTCAAGAAGCGGTCATAAATGCTGTTGAAGCGGGTCAGCGCCAAATCAACCGCCTCTTGCTCAATACGGTATTCCAGCTTGGCCGCATAGCCGTCTGTCACATAAATATCGTTATTGTCCTTTTGCTGCAGTACATAGTAATGGAACAGAGATTTCAGCTGTCGGAAATTATCACGCAAAGGAAATTGATCCAGGGTATAGGTTTCAAAATCCTTCATGAAGCTGCCGTCCAGCAATGTATCTGCATTTAATTCCGGTGCTTTTGCCAGTTCCCGGCGCTCTGCGTCGGAAAACTGGGTCTTGGGGCCAAACCACATAAAGCCGGTCAGACCCAACCAAATCGCCACCAGCACACCGGCACCAATGGCACGAATCCATTTATTCATCATGCCACCTCCTTAGAACCGGAAATACAGGAACGGACTGAAAGAGCCGTCCACCAGATATGCTGTACACAGCAGCAGTAACGCGATGCACAAAATAGGCTCCAATACTGCGCCCACCTTGGTTTTACCCATACGGGTAGCAAGGTCACGCACCAGGGGCGTTGCGCCCACAAAGCCCACTATAAACAGCACAGCGTAGCTCTTCAAGTAATAGATGGTATCTGCAGTGATTACAGGCAGGCCGCCAAAGCCGAACAGACATTTAATATCCTGTGCGCACTGCTGCAGGCTTGTGGCATTAAACAGCACAAAGCCCAAAGTCACAGCCAGCATCACATACAGATGTCCCAGCACGCGGGGCAGCTTCTGAATGGCCGGCACCCACTTTTCCAGCAGCAACAGCGCCGCATACAGCAGACCCCACAGCACAAAGTTCCATGCGGCACCATGCCACATACCGGTGAGCATCCACACCACCAGGGTATTGACCACCCAGCGCCAGGGCTTGACCCGGTTGCCGCCCAGAGGGATGTAGATATAATCCCGGAACCAGCCGCCCAGGGTCATGTGCCAGCGGCGCCAGAACTCCTGAATGCTTCTGGAAATATAGGGGAAATTGAAGTTTTCCGGGAAATTAAAGCCCATGATCCGACCTAAACCAATGGCCATATCGGAATAACCGGAGAAGTCAAAATAGATATTCAGAGAGAACGCAATTGCGTACATCCAGTAGAATACCACAGACTGCGCCTCACTGCTGCGAAACAGGCTCATAAGCAGGGCAAAATTGTCGGCGATCAGCACCTTCTTGGCCATACCGATCAAAAAACGACGCAGGCCCTGGGCCACATTATCCCAGCTGTGGGTACGCTCGTCCAATTCTCTTGCCACATCGGAGTAGCGGACGATGGGGCCGGCGATCAGCTGCGGGAACAGCACCACATAGGCACCAAAGCTGATGGGGTTTTTCTGTACCGCCACATTGCCCCGGTATACATCAATGGTATAGCTGAGACACTGGAAGGTGTAGAAGCTGATGCCCACAGGCAGCGCCAGCCGTAAAAGGGGCACAGACAGGCCGGTGACCGCATTGAAGGATGACACAAAGAAGTCCGCATATTTATAAACAGCCAACAGTCCAACGCTGATCACGATAGACATGATCAGCCAAAACTTCTGCCACGCCCGATTCCGGCAATATCCCATTGCCAGGCCACAGCCGTAAAGCACGGCGATGGTAAAGATCATCAGCGCCACCAAGCGGGGCTCGCCCCAGGCATAGAAGATCAGACTGGAGACCAGCAACACGGTATTTTTCAGCACCCGGGGTACCAGGAAATATATCAGCAGTACAATGGGCAGGAAATAATACAAAAACGGAATACTGGAAAAGATCAAGCGATCACACTCCCCTATTTCTCAGAATTATGGAAAAAGGCAGCGGAAGCCCCGCTGCCTTTTTTGTCTGATTAGCCGCCAATGGGCTCGTTATACAGAATCTCAGCCTCAGCATAAGCTGCGGTGATGCCGGGTACGAACAGGTTCATGGCATCGTTGATACCAAAGGACACCAGCACATACTCACCGTTGATAGCAGCAATCACCAGAGTCTCAGGGAAGCCGCACATCCACTGGTTGTTCTGAACAGCAGACTGCATAGCAGCAGCAAAAGCAGTCACATCGCCAGTTACATGAACAACACCGGCAGTGAAGTTGTTGGCATTCATGCCGTGCTGCATGAATCCAGCCTCGTCGATATTAGCCAGCTGATCCTCGGGAACCAGCAGGTTGAAGGACAGGTTTTCCTTGTACTCCATGTTGTAGTTGCCGGGAGCATTGTCAACATAGTTCTCCACATTGCCGCCCATCACATAGAACTGGTTCTCACCCATCTGTGCCCAGATGTTCTCCAGGATCTTGGTGGACTCGTTGCTGTCAGCAGGAGCAATGGGCTCATCGATCTCCTCGCTGGGCTCGGTGATCTCTTCACTGGGCTCGGTAGCCTCGGTGGTGGGAGCGGTGGTGGTTTCGTCGGAGTTCTTCTCCTCGGTGCTGCCGCAGGCTGCGAACAGACCCATGACCATTACGACTGCCAGCAGCAGTGCTAAAATTTTCTTCATTGTAGTTTCCTCCAAAGTTTGTGTTTTATACTTGCGTATAAGCTTATTAGGACGATACCCAGGACAACGCCCAGGGTGTCGATACCCACATCTAAAATGCCGGGACCTCTGCCAGGGACAAAGATCTGTATGATCTCATCCGCGCAGGCTACCAGCGCGCCGCCAAGCAGCGGCAATCCATAATACTCCCAGCTTTGGGGACGCAGCATCCGGGTAAGCCAGCTCAGGCACAGGCCCAAACCGGTAAATTCCGTAAAATGCGCCAGCTTGCGGAGCAGATGGTGTCCTCCTTCGGGTCCTTCGGGACCTTCTGAAGAAAAGAAGACGGACAGTAAGTCCTTTACCCAGGTGCTGAATGCGCGGGACATGTTTGCGGTCAGCAGGGAATTGCCCCATATGAACGCAATGTTCAGCACCAGCAGCACCGTACAAAGCCGTATCCGGCTCCTTGTCCTTACCATCCCAGTAAGTGGCTAAGCAGAATGTAGGTGCCCAACAGGATCAGAGTCACACCACCCACCACCTGCGCCTTCTTTTCCAGTTTCGCGCCCACATAGCTTCCGATCTTGACGCCCAAAGCGCAGAAAGCAAAGGTGAAGCCGCCGATAAAGGCAATGGCAATCCAAATATTCATGTCCGGTGCAAAACCACCCACGCCCATGCTCACGCCGGAGGCACAAGCATCAATGGAAGTGGCAATGGCCATGATCAGCATGGTGCGGAAGCCAAAATCGTCGTTATGATTCTCGCAGGATTCACAATCCGTTTCAAAGGCTTCCTTGAGCATATTCAGACCGATAATGCCAAGCAAGACAAAGGCGATCCAGTGGTCAAAGCGTTCGATGGCTTCCCGGAAGGTGCTGGCAAGCAAATATCCCAGCAGGGGCATCAGTGCCTGAAATCCGCCAAACCAAGCGCCGCAGCACAGACTATGGCGCAACCGAACTCTTTTTGTTGCCAATCCTTTGCACAGTGACACAGAAAATGCGTCCATGCTCAGGCCAAAGCCTTGGATCAGCAGCTCAAGTAATCCCATACAGGTTGTCCTCCAAATGCTCAACGCGCCGTATTATATCAGCGCCTGTTATAAAAGTCAATAGCAGTCACAATAAGTTAACATTTGCTTTATTAAAACTGAAAAATCAGTCTTGATTGAACAAATCCCTGGTGTAGACTTTATCTGCCACATCCTCCAATGCCGCATCAAATCGGTTGGCAATAATGGTGTCACACATTGTCTTGAATTGGTGCAGATCATTGACCACCCGGCTACCGAAGAAGGTGCTTCCGTCTTCAAGACTCGGTTCATAAATTACAATTGTGGCACCCTTTGCCTTGATCCGTTTCATTACACCCTGCACGGAGGACTGACGGAAATTATCAGAACCTGCCTTCATGGTCAGCCGATATACACCAACTGTAACTTCCTTTTCCTTTTTGGCATCATAATTGCTGCTTCCGGTGTAATACCCAGCTTTTTCCAAAATACGATCGGCCACAAAGTCCTTACGGGTGCGGTTAGCCTCGACGATGGCTTCGATCAGATTTTCCGGCACATCCGCATAGTTTGCCAGCAGCTGTTTGGTATCCTTCGGCAGGCAATAACCGCCATAACCAAAGGAGGGGTTGTTATAGAAGTTGCCAATACGGGGATCCAGGCATACACCCTCAATGATCTGCCGGGTGTTCAGGCCCTTCAATTCCGCATAGGTGTCCAGCTCATTAAAGAAGCTCACACGCAGAGCAAGGTATGTGTTTGCAAACAGCTTCACAGCTTCGGCTTCTGTGAAGCCCATGATCCGTGTGTCAATATTCTCCTTAATAGCACCTTCCTGTAAAAGCGCCATAAAGTTTTTTGCCGCATCGACCAATTCCGGGTCGTTCAGATCTGTTCCCACAATAATTCGGGAAGGATACAGATTATCATACAGCGCTTTGCTTTCCCGCAAGAATTCAGGGCTGAATAGAATCTTATTACATCCCAGCTGCTCCCGAATCGCAGCAGTAAATCCTACGGGAATGGTGGATTTAATAATCATGTACGCATTTGGATTCACTGCTATGACCTGTCGAATCACAGCCTCCACCGCAGAAGTGTCGAAACTGTTTTTCTGACTGTCATAGTTGGTCGGTGCAGCAATTACAACGATCTGTGCATCCCGATAGGCAGAGTCACCATCCAGGGTAGCTACCAAATTCAAATCCTTTGTAGCCAGATATTCTTCAATTTCCTTATCTTGAATCGGTGACCGGCGGTTATTGATCATTTCTACCTTTTCCGGCACAATATCTACCGCTGTCACTTGGTTATGCTGGCTAAGCAGCACCGCCATGGATAAACCCACATAGCCGGTACCGGCCACTGCAATTTTCATAACAAAAACTCCTTAATCTTCTATACTATGAAGAGGCTCGCCCAAATGTGGTTTGTTTCAGAACTTTCTCCAGACCATTTTATTGACCACGCCGGTGTAGGACTGGATCAGCTTGACCACCTTGGTGGACACATTTTCTTCCACATAGTCCGGCACTGGGATGCCGTTGTGTTCGTTCTGACACATGGATACAGCCGTATCCACAGCCTGCAGCAGGCTGTTTTCGTCAATACCGGCCAGTACGAAGCAGCCCTTGTCCAAGGCTTCGGGACGCTCGGTGGAGGTGCGGATGCACACCGCCGGGAAGGACTTGCCGATGGAAGTAAAGAAGCTGGATTCCTCCGGCAATGTGCCGCTGTCAGACACCACCGCAAAGGCGTTCATCTGCAGGCAGTTATAGTCATGGAAGCCCAAAGGCTCCTGACGGATCACCCGCTTGTCCAGCACAAAGCCGCTGGCCTCCAAACGGTT
>JAZNHQ010000131.1:0-4720 GCA_045577035.1 Faecousia sp.
TGTCCGATTTTCACTTGTTTGTCAAGTGCTTTTTTTCATTTTTTATGAAAGTTTTAATGATTTGTGTCATAAAAAATACCCCATGCCACTTTATTTTGGCATGGGATATTCTTTTTACACTAACTTAATGGCATTGCTCAAACGAGACAACCCTTTTTATAGTTCTTTCTTCATCCAGATATGGGGGCAGTTTTCTTCGTAGCCAACTTCGCCAAACTCTGTGTAACCAAGCTTGCTGTAGAATGATGCCGCACGGCATTGGGCGTGCAGGCGCAGCTCCTTACCGCCCCGGCTTTGCACATAGTGTTCCGCTTCGCGCACCAGGCGGCTGCCCAAGTGCTTGTTGCGGTACGCTTTTATCACGGCCAGCCTGCCCAAAACATAGCCCTCGCCATCCGGGAACACCCGGCATACGCCCACTGGCATTTCTTCATCGAACAATACGATGTGGGCAGCAACGGCGTCTATGGCATCAAATTCGTCCCGAAAGCCCTGCTCCTCCACGAACACCGTCTGCCGGACCTCCATGGCCTGGGGCGGAAGTCCAAAGAAAATCCGAGCTTTCATTGCATGCCCTCGTAGGCCAGGTTGGCTGCGGAAATATCCATATTGCACTGCAGCTTATGGAACTGAACATGCTTGGTCAGCTGATCCAAAAGCTCCATGTATTTGAGAATGTTGCCCGGGCGGTGGCTCTGCTGCATAAGCATGGGCAGGGCTTCATTGGGAGATATTTTTGCGATATGATTCTCTTGGGCGCGTTCCAGTACGCAGATAGCCTTCAACGGCACCATGGTGTTCGTATTCAAATGGTGCTTACCATCCCAGGGCGTGCCGCAGACCAGCACGCCGGAATCTGTGAATTTCAGCAAAGGCTTATCGTCATTGACCATAATCGCACGCTCACCAAACAGCTCACGCCACAGCTTGGTATGGGTAGATTTGCCGGTGCCGCTCTTAGCGGTAAACAAATAAGCCACCCCATCCACCGCCACCACAGAGCCGTGGAACAGCAGAATGTCATAGTCAATGAGCCGGTTGGCAATCTTCCGGTACACCGCTGTAGATTCCAGAACCGCCTCATGAATATCCCGCACGGGAATTCCTTCCAGGGCATCTTCCTTGGCACTCAGCTCCCTTTCCCGGAAAATATCCTCCGGGGTCATTTCCACCGTAAAATCAGGAGTACCCTCTGTTAAATACTCCCGGCAAACACCCATAGTATGTCTATTCAGCGTCCGTATCTGGATGCGCACACCTGCAATGGCAATGGTGAATTCTGTCATAATATGTTCCTCTTTCCTGATTATGTATTCATTATACGAAAAATTGCATGGGATGTAAAGAGGTGTTTTTTTTATGTTCATTTAAGATTTTTATGCTATAATGGAAATAAAAGGAGGGGTGGTATGGCTTATCAGGCGACCTTTAAGCGCTACGAATTGAAGTTTATGCTGACACGGCAGCAGCAAGAGGCGATCATGGCGGTCATGGCGCCCCATATGGCACCGGATCACTACGGAATGACCACTATCCGCAATCTATACTACGACACGGATTCCTGGCGGCTGATCCGCCGTTCCATCGAAAAGCCGATCTACAAGGAAAAGCTGCGGCTGCGCAGCTACGCCCAGGCCGGTCACGACACCCCTGTGTTCGTGGAGCTGAAAAAGAAATACCGGGATGTGGTCTACAAACGGCGGCTATCCATGGAGCAAGACCAGGCTCTGCAATGGCTCTTTGGGGGCGAATGTCCCCAGGCCGGGCAGATCGGCCAAGAGATCACCTATTTCCGGGATTTCTACGAGACTTTGCGTCCTAAAGTATTTTTATGCTACGATCGGGTGGCCTGGTATGCCACGGACGGCAGTGATTTTCGGGTGACCTTTGACGAGAATATCCTTTGCCGCACCGATTCTTTGTCCCTGGCCAACGATTGCTGGGGCAGCCCCCTGTTGGAGCCGGATCGGATACTGATGGAGATCAAGACCGGCGGCGCCATTCCCCTTTGGATGACTGGGTTTATCACCCAAAACCGTATCTTCAAAACATCCTTTTCCAAATACGGTACGGCCTATCAAAAATATATTTATCCGGGAGGATTTGTTTATGTTTGAAAGCGTATTTGCAAGCACACCCACCACCATAAAGGTGGAGGATTTTCTGCTGTGTCTGGGTGTAGCCCTGGTGTTGGGCGGCATTTTGGCACTGAGCTATCTGTACTGTAACCGTTACACCAAGAGCTTCTTATTTACACTGACCCTGCTGCCTGCGGTGGTATGCGTGGTCATTATGCTGGTCAACGGCAATATCGGTACCGGCGTAGCTGTGGCAGGCGCTTTCAGCCTGGTTCGTTTCCGTTCCGTACCCGGCACCGCCAAGGAGATCGGCGTGCTGTTTTTGGCCATGGGTGCAGGTCTCATTGCGGGCATGGGCTATTTGGGCTACGCCGCACTGTTCGTGCTGATCATGGCCGCAGTCACTGCGGTTTTCAACCGCTGCAGCCGTCACGCCCCCAAAAGCGCAAGGCTGTACAAAACACTGTCCGTCACCATCCCCGAGGATCTGGACTACACCGATGTATTTGCGCCCATTCTGGACAAGTACACCACCTCCGCCCAGCTGGTACGGGTCAAGACCACCAACATGGGCAGCCTGTTCCGGCTGACCTACGATATCACCCTGCGCTCCGATGCCAACGAAAAAGCCCTGATCGACCAGCTGCGCTGCCGCAACGGCAACCTGGAGATCTGCATTTCCTGCCAGGAGACCTCTGTAACGGAGTTATAAAGTCATGAAACATTTTTTAATCTTATGCATGGCGCTGAGCCTGCTGCTTTGCGGCTGCGGCGCTTCCCCTTCTGCCGAACCGATCACCACCCTCTCCCCCGCTGACAGCATCCAGGCCACCATGCCGGATGCCGCGGATATGTTCACAGACCGAGATCTGCGCACGGAGTATGACAGCACGCCCGTATCCATCAAGCTGGAGGGAGATTCCGCTTCCGGAGGAAACGGCAATGTGAAGATCTCCGGCAGCACCGTGACCATCACCGGCGAAGGCACTTATGTGCTGACCGGCTCTATGGAGGGCATGGTCATCGTGGACGCGGACAGCACCCACAAGCTGCAGCTGGTTTTAGACAATGCATATATCACAAATCCCAACTCTGCTGCCATCTATATCAAGCAGGCGGACAAGGTATTCATCACTCTGGCAGATGGGTCGGTCAACAGTCTGACCGGCGGCGAAAGCTTTGAAGCCATTGACGATAACAATATTGACGGTGCCCTGTTCTCCAAGGACGATCTGACCCTCAACGGCAGCGGCAGCTTAACTGTCACCTGCCAAGCCGGTCACGGTATCGTCAGCAAGGATGACCTGGTGCTGACCGGCGGCAGTTACACCATCAACTGTGCCGGGCATGGGTTGGACGCCAACGACTCTGTGCGCATCACCGATTCCGCTTTGACCATCACTGCCGGCAAGGACGGCATCCACGCCGAGAACACCGACGACGCCGCTTTGGGCTATGTATATTTGGAAAAAAGCAGCTTTACCATCTGCGCAGAGGGCGACGGTATCAGTGCAGCCGCCACCATGCAGATCACTGACGGAAGCTTTCATATCACCACCGGCGGCGGTGCGGAAAACGGCACCAAGCAATCCTCCGATCATTACGGCGGCTTCATGGGCGATCACGGCGGCGGCAGACCGGGCATGGGCGGCTTTACCCAATCCGCCACTGAAACCACTACCGACAGCGCCAGCTTAAAGGGTCTGAAGGCCGGGGGCGATCTAACCATATGCGATGGCGATTTTCAGCTGGATTGTGCCGACGACGGCATTCACAGCAACGCCAACTTGACTGTACTGAACGGCTCTTTTGCCATTGCCACCGGCGATGATGGTCTGCACGCAGACCAGCAGCTGCAAATAAAGGGTGGCATGATCACCGTCACAGAAAGCTACGAGGGCGTAGAGGGTTTGGATATTACCATTTCCGGCGGCGACCTGTATCTGACTTGCTCCGATGACGGCATCAACGCCGCAGGCGGTACGGATTCCAGCGGCTTCGGCGGCGGACGGGGTGACCAATTTGGCGGCAGACCCGGCGGTATGGGAGGCGGCTTTGGCGGTATGGGCGGCTCTTCCAATGGCTCCATCACCATTTCCGGCGGCACCGTCTACATGAACGCCTCCGGCGACGGCATTGACGCCAACGGCACTCTGACCATTTCCGGCGGTCATGTGACCGTATGCGGCCCCACCATGGGCGATACGGCAGTGCTGGACTATGACAGCTCCGCCACCATCACCGGCGGTACTTTCATCGGCACCGGCGCCGCCAATATGGCACAGACCTTCTCCCAGGCGGAGCAGGGCATTTTGGCACTGTACACCGGCAGCTGCACCGCCGGCACAAAAATCACCGTAACCGACAGCAAGGGCGCTGTGATCCTGGATTATGCCCCGGCGCTGGATTACGGTCTGCTGATCCTCAGCACACCGGACATGGTCAAAGGTGAAACCTATACGGTCACCATTTCCGGAAAAACTTACCAATTCGAAGCAAGCTAAATTCCTATTTATCGTTCTGTTCATTGTTGCACCGCACCCTCGGCTCCCCTTGTCAGGGGAGCTGTCCAAAATCTTTGATTTTGGACTGAGGGGTAGTAAAATCAAGGTTTTTTCTCTCCCTCAGTCAATTGCCTCAAA
>JAZNHQ010000132.1:0-5661 GCA_045577035.1 Faecousia sp.
TTCCGCGCAAACTTCAACGGAAACCATCAGGCAGCACGCAGGGCTGTGGATGAATACCGACAGATTCTCTTGCAGAACGGCTTTAGACAGGCAGGCGAATATCCTTGTATTGAGCATCTGTATAAGATGGAAAACGGTGTATGCTATCACGTAGATACGGGAATGTGCTTTGAAGCCTCGCCTGACAGCCCGTCTATTGCATTTAATATCCAAGAGCCACGCGGCGGCTTTGATTACGTAAAACCCGAACCCAAGAAGAAAACAAGTTTTATGGATTTATTTAAATAAAGAATTGGAGGATATGACAATGAAAAGACTGATCGCTGTGTTGATGGCGGTGGCGATGCTGCTGTCGCTGATGCCCATAACGGTGATGGCTGACGACGAGGATGTTTCCTTGCCCGTTACCAAGCTGTATGTGGGTACGGTCAACGCACTGGAAACCCCTCAGGGCGACGGCTGGAGCTTTGACGCAGAAACCGACACCCTGACCCTGAACAACTGCACCCTGACGGAGAGCATGCTCCATGAGGTGGACTTTGGTGACTATACGGAGCTGGAGGATGCCATGATCTATGTGGAGGGCGACCTGACCATCGAGCTCATCGGCACCAACTCCGTGGAGCGGGTCATTGAGGAGGCCCCCACGGATTATACCCAGTATTTTGCCATCGACGCCGCCATTTACCCGGCTGATGTCAATGGTGAAACCTGGGATTATCCCAGCCGACTGTCCTTCACCGGCAGCGGCAACCTGACCACCGGCATCGCCATCACTGCCGATGCCTGGGACGCGGAAAACTGGAGCCTGGTAGGGGACTGGTACGAATATCTGGAGTTCAGCTCCGCCATCGGCTGCTGGGCCCCCGGCGGTGCGGACCTCACCGGCCTGACCGACGGTGGCTGGATGGATATCTACGGCGGCATCTCCGGCGCGGAAGCTCCTTGGAATGTCATTGCCTTTGCCTGTTCTCCCACCTTTGGCGATAACTGTATCGTTACCGCCTATCAGGACATTGAGGGCAATATTGAAAACGAGTCCGGCTACAACTGGAACAACAACGATGCCTGGCGGCTGAAGATCGTCACCGGGGATGCCATCCTGAAATCCAACGGCCAGCTGATTCTAATGGACAGCGGTGCAGCCGCCGGCTATGGCTGGACCTGGGAAAACAAGGTGCTGACCCTGGCGGCGGATACCGAGGTCAAGGCTGTGGATTTCCGCAGCGGCTTGGGTAGTGCCAAGCTGGTGCTGTCAGGGGATGTGACCCTGGACAGCACCGGCATGGGCTATGATTCCAACTGGAACAATATCAGTCCCATTTCCACCGCCTGCGACCTGGAGATCAATGCCGGAAGCCACACCCTGACCCTCACCGGCGAGGGAGACCGGATTCGCAGTATTCGCGCCGATTTGCTGATCTCCGGCGGCATGGTGCGGGAATATGCCGACTATGGCCATTCTGTGTACCTGGAAGCAGGCGCCCTGACGGTGCGCAATGCCACCTTGCTGCTGGATAACCAGATGTGTTCTACCACGGGCTACGATGAAGATTGGAATGAGCTTCCCGCCGGGGATGTTCTCTTTGAAAATGCTGTCGTGGAGCTGGGGATGTACATTGAAGCCTTTGTGGGCACTATGACCGTTCTCAATTCTGAGCTGGAAGCCACATTTGTAATGGGCCCGGACAATTTCTACGCAAAGGACAGCACCATTACCATTGTCTCCACGGCTTCCTATGCCATTGATTGCTATGAGCAGATCGTCATTGACAACTGCGACTTGAACCTGCAGGCAGAAAAGAATGTGTTGTCCACCGCCTATTTCGCCATTGAGGGCACCGAGCAGGAGCCTGACACCGGGCTGATTCAGCTTCTGAATATGGACATTACTCCCCAGTGCGGTAACTCTGTGATCTTCCCCGATGATTGGAGCGGCTATGTTGGTCTGACGGATGCCCAGGGCAACAACGTGACCGCCCTCACCGCCACCGGCACCAAGGTGGATCCCACCATTTCTCAGGTGGGTGCTAACCTGAGCTACGAGGATCTGATCTATGTCATCGACATCTTTGATGTTCAGAACGCCGGTGACATCGACCTGACCACCGATGCCGGTATGCTGATCTGGACCAAGGACGAGTTTGAGGCCATGGACGGCATCGTATTTGACGCTGACCACGCCGTTGTGGGCCTGAAGCCCTACAAGGACACCGGCTACTACTACGCCATGTCCGACGGTATTTACACCCGTGACCTCCATGTGGAGAACTACTATGTCGGTTATCTGAAGCTCTCTGACAGCAGCTATGTATTCAGCGAAGCGAAGCGCTATAACCCTGCCATCTATGCCGAAAATATGCTGGGCAAGGAGGATACCGACAGCGAAACCCGGGATCTGTGTGTGGCGCTGCTGAACTTCAATGCCGCCGCGCAGCAGTATTTCCACCCCGGTACCGACAAGGACGATCTGGTCAACAGCGGCTTGACGGATGACGAGCGGGAGCTGGATTGGACCAATGTGGCATTGAACTTGGCACCTGTGGTTCCTGAGGAAGTTATGATTGAGCGTGACAGCAATGTGTTCACCGCCACCGGCAAGAACCTGCTGTTCGAGGAAATGATTAGTTTGGGTGCCATCTACAAGATTGACGACGCCATCGTGGCAAACGCCACGGAGTGCGGCACCATCTTCTGGACTGCTGAGCAGTTTGCGGCTCTGGAGGGCATGCCCAGTGTGGAGAATATCGGCAATGGCATCAAGACCGGTTTGACCCAGTACCGGGGCAAGGCTGGCCAGTGGGTTTCCAATGCACCTGAGATCGCCGCCAAGGATATGGCCGATACCCAGTATTTTATCCTGGGTTATGTGGTCCACGCCGACGGCTCCGTCAGCTACTCCGGCATGATGAGCTACACCATTGAGCAGTACATCAACAATATGGCCGACGATGCCGATATGGGCGAGTTGGTCATGCGTCTTTACTACTATGAGCGTGCCGCCAAGGCTGCTCTGGCTTGAGAGGAGGTTTAATCATGCGTTACGAGGAGCCCAAAATGGAAATCGTGGCTTTTGAAGCCGAAGATGTGATTGCCACCAGCAATGCTGAGATCGTTCCCGATCCCGCAGACAACTGGGGCAAGGAAGATTGGGATAATTGACCTAACAGCAACAACATTGAGTTGACCATCCAAAGATAATATTGTACCCCAAACCACCATGGGCGGTTGGCAAGATCGCCGACCGCCCATGTGTGCTATTCAGACATTAGAAAGTGAGGAAAACACAATGAAAAAATTATTAGCTCTTTTACTGGCAATGATAATGGTATTTACCCTTGCTGCGTGCGGTAGTGGAGATAGGGAAACTACCTCGGATGACAAGGAGGGAAGCGGTAATAACAACAGCAGTACGCCGGTTCTCTCTGACGAAGATAAGGAAGATCTGGACGATGCTATGGATAAGTTGGAACAGATTATTCCAGAGGGCTGGGATGAAAATAAATACGGTGCGTATATCTATGACGTTTGGGATTCCGATTTTTTGCCGGACTGTTTCCCCGCTGCTCCCGAGGGAGTAAAGGTGGATCAGACCACCTTCAAGGACTACAAGCACGACACCATGAACGGGTCCTATGCCGTCGGTCCTTTGTACTATGAGAGCAAGGAGGATTACCGGGAATACGGCGTGTTCTTTTATGCTACAACGACCCAGCTTGACGCTTTTACGGAGGCGGTAGAAGCCAAGGGTATGAAGGGCGGCATCACGGAAACGGGCGAATGGACTTACTACGATTACTTTGGCAACGGCTGGTTTATGGAGATCTTCGTCCGCGAGGCTTTAAGCGAAGATGATTATGACTACTCTGTCAGCGTAAGCGCCACGGATTCCCTGTTTTCTCTTCCTAAGTCCATTGACGGCATCCCTCTGCCTCAGTGCGGCATGACGGAATGTGACTACAACAAAGGCTACACCATCCAAGATTTCACCGACGGCTACGATGACATCGACTTCGATCTGAGCAGTGATAAGTTGCCCGGTGAATACTACGCGGCGTGGTTCAATTATCACTGCGCTATCAATCAGGATGCCATTGACTATGCGCAGCAGCTCAAAAATCTGGGCTGGGAGGTAGAATGGGAATCTGACGGTGAGGACGGCTATCGTTGCTGCCTGAAAAAAGACGGTATCTACGCGATCTCCAATTATTATGACTATGACTGCTTATTGGAGGTCGGCTTCTCCGATATGGTGGAGAATCTGTCTTATTGATAACGAACCACCGCGGGCGGTTGGCAACACCAACCACCGTCCGTGTGTGCGATTCAAAAACCAAGAATTGGAGGAAAACAACATGAAAAAATTATTGGCGCTTTTGCTTGCGGCAATGATGGTATTCGCCCTTGCCGCTTGCGGAGATAATAATACCACCGATCCCGATAAGGATAACCCCGGTGTATCTCAAAGCGGTAACGAAGGAACCACAAATTCCGGCGTTTCCGGTGTTTTGCACGAACTGTTTGATATTCAGCAGTTGGAAGGCAATACCGCAATTCCCGACTTTGCCAAGAAGGCAATCGGTAGTCTGAGTTGGTGTGATGATCTTGGTGCCGACTCTTTTGGCAAATATAATTACAACATCTATATGAAAGAGGTAACGCGAGACGACTTTGATACTTACGTTGCCAATCTGAAAGCCAATGCACCCACCAACACAACAGAAGGTGAAAATTTCGGTTTCTATTGGAATTGGGGGCAGATTACGGGTACTTACTTCCCGGATTCCGGCACACTTGATGTTGTTCTTACTGCTCAAGGTGACAATCAGGACGGTGAGGAAAACAATTCAGGCACTACCGAGCCGGACAACACAAGCGACAACAGCACCGAGAACAACGAGGTTGACACCTGGACCGTTGAGAGCTTCTTGAAGCTCTACGGTTTTGATGCAGAGGATCTCAAGCCCAACCACTTTACCACTTTTGAAGAACTCAAAATGGCTGACAGCAAGGAACCCGGCAAAAAAGGCAGTATGGGAAGTGTAACCATCAATGTCGAGAAAGGAAAAACTACGGCTGATGATTTTAACGCTTGGTTTGAAAGCCTCTATGCAAAGATGACCGAGCTTTCCGATGATGGCAAGCTGTATTATTCCGCAGCGAAAACGGTAGAAGCCACGCCGCTTTCCGAACTGCAAAGCGGTGTACTTTGGGCAGATATGCCCGGTGGTCTCTGCGTGATTACCACAAACGTGGATGGCTCTGCTATGACGATCAGCATATCGTCCAAGTACGACGTAGAGCTTGAACAATACAGTATCAGCATAACGGTAATGTCGGTGGCTTAATTCAATAACGAACCCCAAACCACCACGGGCGGCCCGCAACACCAACCACTGCCCGTGTGTGCGATTCAAATAACAAGAATTGGAGGAAAACAACATGAAAAAATTATTTGCACTTTTATTGGCTATGATGATCTTTTCTCTCGCAGCTTGCGGTGAGAACAACACAACCGATCCCGATAATGATAACCCCGGCGTCTCCCAAAGTGGAGAGAATAACAACGGCGGCGAAGAAAATAAGTACGACGCCAAGTACGTTATGACCTTTAAGGAAACCACCCATCCCAACCCCAAGCCCAATACAAACTGGACGGTA
>JAZNHQ010000133.1:0-13943 GCA_045577035.1 Faecousia sp.
GAAACCTGGAGCTGACAGAAACTCTGCGCAGCAAAGACAAGAAAGGTACGCTCCTGTGGGTACTGGATAAAACCCACACTCCCATGGGCGGTCGGCTTATGCGCAGCTGGTTGGAAAAGCCCCTGCTGGACGCTGCCCAGATCGGCAGACGGCACACAGCTGTGGAAGAACTGGTCAATTCCACCGTATGCCGGGGCGAACTGCAAGAAGCGCTTAAGCATGTAACCGACCTGGAGCGTGTAATGACACGGATCGTCACAGGCTCTGTTAACGGCCGGGAGCTGTTAGGACTGGCAAACGGTCTGCGTGCCCTGCCGGAGGTAAAACGGCAGCTGCAAGCGCTGGACAGTCCCCTGCTGCAAAAGCTGGAGCAGGCCATTGATCCTTTGGAGGACTGCGCTGCCCTCATCGAAAACACACTGGTAGACGAGCCTCCTATCACCATTCGTGAAGGCAAGCTGATCCGTCCCGGTGCCAATGAAGAAGCTGACCGACTGCGCGATATTATGAACGGCGGCGAGGGCACTATTCTTGCCATCGAGGCCGCGGAACGGGAAAAGACCGGTATTCGCACGCTGAAAGTCAGCTATAACCGGGTATTCGGCTACTATATTGAGGTTTCCAAATCCTTTATGGACCAGGTACCTGCCCATTACATACGCAAACAGACCCTGGCCAACAATGAACGCTATATCACCCCGGAGCTGAAAGAGCTGGAAGAGCAGGTTTTGACCGCCAAGGATCGGCTGACCGCTCTGGAGTATCAGCTGTTTACCCAGCTGCGTGAGCATTTGGCCAAGCAGGCAGCCCGTGTGCAGCTGTCCGCCGCTGCTGTTGCGGAAGCTGATGTGCTATGCTCACTGGCTGCTGTGGCTGCCCAACGGGGTTACTGCCGCCCGGAGATCACTCTGGACAACGAGATCTCCATTATCGACGGCCGCCATCCTGTGGTGGAGCAGATGCTGAAAGATTCTCTGTTTGTTCCCAATGACACCCATTTAGGCGCTGCTGACAACCAGGTTTCCATCATCACAGGCCCCAACATGGCCGGTAAATCTACCTATATGCGCCAGGTGGCTCTGATCGTATTGATGGCGCAAATGGGCTCTTTTGTTCCCGCACGCAGCGCACGGATCGGCCTTGTGGACAGAGTGTTCACACGAATCGGCGCCAGTGACGACCTGGCATCCGGACAATCCACATTTATGGTGGAAATGTCCGAGGTGGCCTCTATTCTGAAATATGCTACCTCCCGTAGCCTGCTGATTTTAGACGAGATCGGAAGAGGTACATCCACTTACGACGGCATGGCCATTGCCCGTGCGGTTTTGGAATATGCTGCCAGTCCCCGTCACTTGGGCGCAAAGACTCTTTTTGCTACCCACTACCATGAGCTTTCTACCATTGAGAATGAGCTTCTCAATGTAAAGAACTACAACATCGCCGTAAAAAAGCGTGGCGACAAGATGATTTTCCTTCGTAAGATCGTCCCCGGCGCCACCGATGACAGCTACGGCGTGGAGGTTGCCAAACTGGCAGGACTTCCCAACAATGTGATCAACCGTGCCCGCCAGATTCTGCAGGAACTGGAGGAGCAAGGTGTCAAAGCGCCTGCTAAGCCGGTGCAAGAGCCCGACGACCAGATCAGTATGCTGGATCTTCGCAGTCAGCAGGTCTGCGCCGCACTGGAAGCCATTTCTGTGGAAACACTGACCCCCATCGAAGCCATGAACGAGCTGTACAAGCTAAAGAAAATGCTGGATTGATCGAGGTATCATTATGCCCAAGATTATTCAACTATCCCCCCATATTGCCAATCTGATCGCCGCCGGCGAAGTGGTGGAACGCCCCGCCAGTGTGGTCAAGGAGCTGCTGGAAAATGCCGTAGATGCCGGTGCATCCCAGGTCACCGTTGAGATCCGTGACGGCGGCATGACTTTCCTGCGTGTTACGGACAACGGCTGCGGCATGGCTCCGGAAGATGCCAAGACTGCTTTTTTGCGTCATGCCACCTCCAAGCTTCGCACCGCCGAAGACTTGGCCGCAATCGCCACCATGGGCTTCCGTGGTGAAGCCTTGGCAGCCATTGCCTCCGTCAGCCGTATTGACCTGATGACCAAGACTGCAGGTGCCATTTCCGGTATCAGCTTACAGCTGGAAGCGGGCAATATTGTGGATGAAACTGAGGTCGGTTGCCCGGAGGGTACCACCATCATCGTCCGGGATCTTTTCTATAACACCCCTGCCCGGATGAAATTTATGAAATCCGACACCGTAGAGGGCAGCAAAGTGGCCGGTGCCGTGCAAATGCAGGCCCTTGCCCATCCGGAGGTTGCCTTCCGCTTCCTTCGTGACGGCAAAGAGGTACTGTCCACCCCCGGCACAGGAGATTTGGAAGCTACTGTTTACTGTATTTATGGCAGAGAAAGCGGAAAAATGATTCCTGTAGACAGCCGTTGGGACAGCTACACCCTCACAGGCTATGTGAGCAAGCCTACTGACGCCCGTCCCAGCCGTAATCTGCAGACCTTCTTTGTTAATGGCCGACCGGTGAAATCCCGCTTGTTGATGGCCGCACTGGAGGAGGCCTATCGAAATCGGATCATGGTAGGCAAATTCCCTGCCTGTGTACTGCATTTGACGGTTCCGGCAAACGCGGTGGATGTAAATGTTCACCCGGCAAAAACAGAAGTAAAGTTCTTAAACGAAAAATCTGTTTTTGACTGTGTCCATTATGGCACTTTAGGGGCGCTGAACAAGACCGCAGACCGTCCCGAAATGCAGTTCAAAAAACAGGAGCCTATCAGTGCGCCTGCCCCTGCTGCCAAGCCTGCCCCCAAGCAGGAAAATTTCTTCCGCACGATGAATACCCAGGAGTACCGCAACTTTACGCAAGTGGTTAAGGAAGCTCCCAAGCCCAGCCCCGCGGCGGCAGCTGCTGTCTCCAAGGCTGTAGAGCGGGAAACCCAAGCTGTTCTGCGCAGCCCAGTAACCATTCCTAATATTGCTGCGCCTGCAAAGCCCACAACCGTGGGCACTCCCCCACCTGTTCCCACGCCTGCGCCTACACCTGCTCCCGAACCCCTGCAGACGCAGATCCCCATGCCCCAGGAGATTCCCTGGCGGATCGTTGGTGAGTTATACCGTTCCTATGTTCTGGTGGAGCAAGGAGAGGAAGCCTTTTTAATTGACAAGCACGCTGCGCATGAGCGAATTCTGTTTGAAAAGCTGAAGGCTAACCAGGAAGCTATCAGTTCCCAAGCCCTGCTTACACCCATCCCCTGCCGCCTAAGCGCAGATGCCTGCGGCGAGATCCTCAACAATAAGGATTTACTGGACGAGCTTGGTTTTGAGATTGATCCCTTTGGCGACAACACTGTTCTCCTGCGCCAGATCCCCATGGATCTGTCACCGGAGCATGCCGCCGAAGCCCTGGAAGAACTGGCAGCAGATCTGCTGTCTGGCCGTCGGGAGGACAAATCTACAGTGCGAGACGAGATCTTGCATACCGTAGCCTGCAAAGCTGCCATTAAGGCAGGCTGGAACACCAGCCAAAAAGAGCTGGAGGTTTTAGTCAAACAGGTCATGGATAATGAAGATTTGAAATATTGCCCACACGGCAGACCCATTTGTATTACACTAAGCAAAAAGCAGCTGGAAAAGCAGTTTAAACGAAGCTGATCTTTGAAAGGAGGCAGTGTCATGAATAATTTAATATGTATTGCAGGCCCCACTGCCTCCGGAAAGACCGCCCTTTCCATTGCACTTGCCAAAGAACTGGGCGCTGAGGTCGTATCCTGCGACTCCATGCAGATCTATAAGCGTATGGACATCGGCACCGCCAAGCCCACCAAGGAAGAAATGGACGGCGTTGTGCATCATATGCTGGACATCGTGGAGCCCTGGGAGGATTTTTCGGTCAGCCGATACTGTAATATGGCGTCGGCCATTGTGGATGATATTTTGGCACGGGGCAAAACCGCCATTATCTGCGGCGGCACCGGATTGTATATGGACAGTCTGATCAAAGGAAATGACTTTGCCCCCTTCCCTGCCACCGGTGTCCGGGAAAAACTGGAAGCCCGTGCAGACAGTGAGGGAATGGAAACACTCCTGGCTGAATTGGAAGCTGTTGATCCGGATTCTGCCGCACGGCTGCACCTGGCAGACCGCAAGCGGATCATCCGTGCCTTGGAGGTCTATCTGGAAACCGGAGAAACCATCACCGCCCATAATCTGCGTACCCAAAGCATACCCCAAAAGTATCACCCTGTATGGTTCGGACTGGAGGATGAAGACCGGGCAGATCTGTATGCGCGAATTGACCGCCGGGTAGAGTCCATGCTGGACGCCGGCCTTATGGACGAGATTCACGCTCTTTTAGCAGAGGGCATCCCGGAAAAATGCACCGCCATGCAGGCTATTGGCTATAAAGAATTTTTAGCAGCCATTCACGGCCAATGTACTATGGCGGAAGCCTGCGCCCAGGTACAGCAATCCTCTCGCAAATATGCCAAGCGCCAGCTGACCTGGTTCCGACGAAATCCGCATATGCACTGGCTACGTCGCAGCAAGCGTTTCGGAACACCGGAAATTCTTAATATGGCTCGACAAAGTCTTTGGGAAAACGACAACTGAATAATGGTATGATCTGTGTATCCCAACAGAAAGAAGGAATACATATGTCAGACCCTATCAATCTTCAGGACGCCATTCTCAGTGAGGTTGCCCGGGACAGAGTTCCGGTGACCTTGTTTTTGATGAACGGCTTCCAGCTCCGGGGGATCATCACCGGCTTCGACAGCTTTGTGGTGGTATTGGTGACCGATGGCAAGCAGCAAATGATCTACAAGCACGCCATTTCCACCTTGGCCCCCATTCGGCCTCTGAAAGCCGCAGCGACCACTGCATAGCAAAAAGGCGACGGAGCACCGCTTCGTCGCTTTTTTCTTTTGGAAACTATAAACAGTAATTGAGGAATGACCTATGTCCATTGCTGAGAATGTAAAAACAATCAAAGAACAAATTGCTCAGGCAGCCATTTCCGCAGGCCGTGATCCTAAGGATATTTTACTCTGTGCTGCCACCAAAATGAACGATAGTGATAAAGTACGCCAGGCCATTGCTTCCGGTGTGGATTGCTGTGGCGAAAACCGTGTTCAAGAGCTGACTGCAAAGCTGGCAGACGACGCCTACCGTGGTGTCCCTGTCCATTTCATCGGTCATTTGCAGACCAACAAGGTCAAGCAAGTAGTCGGCAAAGTGGATCTGATTCAGAGCGTAGACTCTGTGCGCCTGTTAAGCGCCGTTCAAAATGAAGCAGCCAAGCAACAGCTCTGCCAGGATATTCTGCTTGAGATCAACATTGGCGCAGAGGAAAGCAAGTCCGGATTTTCCCCTGAGGAAGTCCACGAAATTCTCGCACAAATGCACGATTATCCCAACATTCGGGTCCTTGGATTCATGGCAATTCCCCCAATTTGCGAAAATTCCGGGGATAATGACAAATTTTTTCAAAAAATGTATCACCTTTCTGTTGACATAACGGCAAAAAAATACGATAATGTATCTGTCAAGATTCTGTCCATGGGGATGTCAGATGATTATACCGACGCGATCCGGTGCGGCAGCACTATGATCCGGGTAGGTACTGCCATCTTCGGTGCCAGAGAATATAAATAATTTTGTATGCACAAATGCAAACATATTAGGAGGAAACAGAAAAATGAGTTTTTGGGACAATGTTAAGAAGTTTGCCCAGCCCTATTCCGACGAGGAATACGATGATTACGAAGACGAAATGGATGCATACGGCGAAGTAGAAGAGGAAACCACTCCCCGCAAGCGTCGCAACCCCTTCTCCACCGACCATGAGCCCGAGGCCGCTCCTGCTGCAGCAGCACCCGCTGCTCCTACCAGTGGTTTTAGTGGCCAGGTCCTGAATATGAACTCCGGCAAGCAGGAGGTCGTGTTGTTCCACGCCAAGACTTTCGACGATGCCGCAAGAGCTGCAGATGAGCTGCGCAAGCGCAAGGCCATCATTCTGAATATGGAAAATGTGGACAAGTCCTTGACCCGTCGTGTAGTGGACTTCCTGTCCGGCAGCGTTTACGCCCTGGACGGCAGCGTCAAGAAGGTTGCCCAGTCCACCTATCTGTTCTGCCCCCACAACATGGATGTGGTAGGCGATCTGGAGAATATCCGTAACGAGGCAGAAAGCTACATCTAATCTATAAGCGAAGAGGATAAATCAATGTTTACACCCCAACAGATCGATCAGATATCCTTTGGTACAGCTCGATTCGGTGGCTATGACATCAAGGATGTGGATAGCTTCCTGGAGCCTCTGACCGAGGATTACATTACCCTGTATAAGGAAAATGCTCTGCTCAAGAGTAAAATGAAGATGCTGGTCAGTAAGCTTGAAGAATACCGCAGCAACGAAGCCAGCATGAAGGATGCTATCGTAAACGCACAGAAAACCTGTGACAAGATGGTAAAAGAGGCAGAGGCAAAATGCACACAGATGCTGACCGACGCCAATGCTGCCGCTGTAGAGAACGCCAAGAACGCAGATGCTTTGATCGCTGCTGAAAATGCTCGCGTGGAAGAAGCTAAGCGCGTGGCTGCTGCCAAAATTGACGACCTGCAGAAGCAGATCCAAAGCTGTATCCAGGCTTTGGAGCGCATTAAGGAGGCCAACAAGCCCGCCGCTACCGGTGCATTTGATTATGACCAGGACGAGGGCAAGGAGGACACCTTCACTGACGCCGTGGCTGATGAGATTTCCGCCAGTTTGCAGGCACTGGTCGGCACAACTGATGATGTTCCCCACAAGGCTGAGCCTAACCATCCTGTGTCCGACACCACCGGCAAATTTGCCAATTTGAAGTTCGGCCGGAATTACGATCCTTCCCACCAATAATTTAATTGCTATGATGAGGACAGGTGTCCCCGCAATCTGATTTTCAGAGAGCTGCCGTTTGGTGCAAGGCAGTAACAGACCGGGTGAGCATATCCCCTCTGAGCAGCACACCGAAACCATAGTAGGCTGTGCCGGGTATGCCCGTTATCGCATTCACGAGTGCCGGGAAACCGGAATAAGAGTGGTACCGCAGAGGTATATTACGCCTTTGTCTCTTGCACGAGCAGAGAGACAAAGGCGTGTTTTCTATGATAATAAATGGAGGTAATATCCAATGGAATACAAAAACACCATTATCACCCCAAAGACCGACTTCCCCATGAAGGCCGGTCTGCCCGCCCGGGAGCCGGGTATGCTTGAGCGTTGGAACGAGCAGGATCTATACGGCCTGATGCTGGAAAAGAATAAGGATCTGCCCCCCTTCATTCTGCACGATGGCCCTCCCTTCTCCAACGGCTATATCCACATGGGTCACGCTCTGAACAAGACTCTGAAGGACTTTATCGTCCGCAGCCATGCTATGATGGGCTTCTACACCCCTTATGTTCCCGGATGGGACAACCACGGTCTGCCCATTGAGCGTGCCATCGAGAATTCCAAGAAGAAGCTGAACAAGGATATGTCCGTACCCGAGTTCCGCAAGGCTTGCGAAGAGTTTGCCGAGGACTTCATTCAGAAGCAGATGGGCGGCTTCCGTCGTTTGGGCGTAGTGGGCGACTGGGCAAAGCCCTACCGCACCATGGACAAGCACTTTGAAGCCCAGGAGGTCAAGGTCTTTGGCCGTATGTTTGACAAGGGCTTTATCTACAAGGGCTTGAAGCCTGTTACCTGGTGTCCCTTCTGCGCCACCGCTGTGGCCGAGGCCGACATTGAGTACAAGGACGATCCCTGTACCTCTGTGTATGTTAAGTTCGCTCTTGCAGACGACCAGGGCAAGCTGGGCATGCCCCTGGATAACATCTACTTTGTGATTTGGACTACCACCATTTGGACTTTGCCCGGCAACATGGGCATTTGTCTGCATCCTCGTGACAAGTATGTGCTGGTGAAGGCCGATAATGGCGAGACCTATATTATGGCAGAGGCCCTCATGGAAAAGACCATGAAGATGGGTGGCTTTGAGAATTACGAGGTGGTTGCCACCTACCCCGGCAGCTTCTTCGAGAACATGACCGCTAACCACCCCTTCCTGCCCAAGACCAGCAGTTTGGTCAACGCCGAGTATGTCACCATGGACTCCGGTACAGGCTGTGTCCACACTGCTCCCGGCTTTGGTGCAGACGACTATCAGACCTGCATGCGCTATGGCATCGAGCTGGTGGTTCCTGTAGATGATTACGGCCGTCACACCGACTACGCCGGCAAGTACGCCGGTCTGAAGACCGAGGAATCCAACCCCATCATTCTGGAAGACATGGAGGCCTCCGGTGCTCTGTTTGCTTCTGAGGAGATCATCCACTCCTACCCCCATCATGACCGCTGCAAGAAGCCTGTGATCTTCCGTGCCACTCCCCAATGGTTCTGCTCTGTGGAATCCTTCAAGGATCAGGCAGTGAAGGCCATCGAGGATGTGAAGTGGTATCCCGCCTGGGGCGAGGATCGTATGATCAGCATGATCCGTGAGCGTGCAGACTGGTGTATCAGCCGTCAGCGCCGCTGGGGTCTGCCCATTCCTGTGTTCTACTGCAAGGATTGCAGCAAGCCTGTGTCCACCCCCGAATCCATCGAAAAGATCTCTAAGCTCTTTGACGAATACGGCTCCAATGCTTGGTTTGAGAAGGAAGCCATGGAGCTGGTTCCCGAAGGCTTCACTTGCCCCCATTGCGGTGGCACTGCCTTTGACAAGGAAACCGACACCCTGGACTGCTGGTTCGATTCCGGCTCTACTCACTATGCATCCCTTATGAAGGACACTCCCGACCTGTGGCCTGCTGATGTATACCTGGAAGGTGCCGACCAGTACCGTGGTTGGTTCCAGTCTTCCCTGCTGACCTCTGTAGGTGCATTGGATCAGGGCGCACCCTTCCGCCAGGTGCTGACCCACGGCTGGGTTGTTGACGGCCAGGGTCGTGCCATGCACAAGAGCCTGGGCAACGGTGTTGACCCCGCCGATCTGATCAAGGACTTCGGTGCGGATATCATCCGTCTGTGGGCTGCTTCTTCCGACTACCACGCAGATGTGCGCTGCTCCAAGGAAATCTTCAAACAGATCGCACAGAACTATTTAAAGTTCCGCAATACCGCCCGTTACTGCCTGGGCAACCTGAACGATTTTGACCCCAACAATCTGGTTGCCGCTGAAGATATGGCCGAGCTGGACAAGTGGGCACTGACCAAGCTGAACAGCTTGATCGCTGCTTGCCGCAAGGCTTATGACAATTACGAATTCCACCTGATCACCCACGCCATCAACGACTTCTGCGTGGTGGAGCTGTCCAGCTTCTACCTGGATATCATCAAGGATCGTCTGTACTGTGACGAGGCAAACGGACTGAGCCGCCGCAGCGCACAGACCGCTCTGTTCCTGATCGTGGACGCCATGGCAAAGCTGTTTGCTCCCATCCTGGCATTTACCTGTGATGAAATCTGGCAGGCTATGCCCCACCGTGATAGCGACGATACCCGGAACATTCTGCTCAATCAGATGCCCACCGACTGCAACGCCTATACACTGGGTGAGGATGCCATGGCTAAGTGGGATATGGTCATGAAGCTGCGCCAGGATGTCAACGGCGTTCTGGAGCTGGCAAGAGCCGAGAAACGGATCGGTAAGGCATTGGAAGCCAAGGTCACTTTACAGACCGAGGACGCCGCTCTGAAGGCCGCCTGCGAAGGTCTGGATCTGGCCCAGATCTGCATTGTCTCTGCCTGTGCCTGGGAAGCCCCTGCCGATAGCGCATTGTCCGGCCAGGGCACCAACTACCCTGCCCTGACCATCGGTGTTTCCGAAGCCGAGGGTGAAAAGTGCCCCCGTTGCTGGATGCACTCCCTGGAAGCTGACGAAAACGGCCTGTGCAAGCGCTGTGCCGCCGTCATCGCCAAGCTGGATGTCGAAATCTAAATAGTTACCGCCGTGCTGGTTTTCAGCACGGCGGTTATTTTAATCCTAATCTTTTTGTGCGTTACAAAGGGTGCATACATACCCGACAGTCACCGTCTCATCGTATGCCTTCTGATCCACGATCCACTGCTCCTCATATTTGGTTGCCCAAACCTCACGGGTATCTGCCAGCATATCCGGACGAGATGCGATCGCATCATAATTGGATGCATTGGAATGAACTGAAATATGTTCCCGCAGAGCATCCAATGAGTCATATCCATCTTGATTATATCCGCAGAAAAAGCATAGATACACAGTTTTTTTATAATTAACCTCAACATTTTCATAATGTCCAACTTCTTCGTGATGGATCACAGAGGTAATCGGCTTCCATGTATGGGCCGATGTATCCACCGTACCGACCGTGTCGCCGCAATGGGTACAAGTCATGGGCTTGACACAGTTTGCTGCTATGTAATAGTGATCACATGTTTGCAGTGTGAGGTTGTTAGGTTCCGTCGAGGACTCCGTTTCTGGTTCGGTTTCGATCTTGGCGTTAGTCTCCGTTTCCGGATGTTCCTGTGTTTGTGTCTGCGCAGGTTCTTCCTCTGCTGAAATCTCCTCGGCAGAAATCAGCTCGTCCGGTTCACTAGATTCTGAAGGCAATTGTATATCTTCCGTAGTCTCTACAGCAGGCACTTTCTGTTTGGGTGGCTGCACCGTACAGTTAGAAAGAAGAATAAGAATGAGCACGATCACCACGGTCAAAAGCAAAATGGCTGTGGTGATCCATTTTTTGCGTTTATGTACACTGGGCGTTATGTCCTGCTTAGGCTGCAAAGAGGTCATGCAGAACATACAGTATTGCGCCTGGATATGCAGCTGCTTACCGCAATGGGGGCATTTTTTCACATCGCTCATCCCAGGGTCTCCATTCCGTAATCAAAGAGTAAAAAGTTAATATCCGCAACAGACAGCTTTTTGCAGATTCCGTAAATCAGAACGCAGTCAAAAGAATTTTTAACATACAGCTGGGCATAACCAGCGGTTTTCAGCAAAGTCTGCATCTCCTCCAGGTTCAGCTGCATACCGATGGCAAGACTCAGTAGCTTTTTGCGTTCCGGAACACGCAATCCCGAAAAGATCTGATATGCGTAATCCTCGCTCAGTTCGGATCTGCGAATGGCATTGGATTTTTTCATTCCATGCTTCTGCAGGAGTTCATTCAAAAGCTGGGACAGGGTCATTGATACAATGCTGTTTTCATTATTCTGGTAAAACCGATTAAAATCCGAGCAGTTTTTCAGCTCCTCCAGCAATAACGCAGTATCTTTTTGCATAATTACACGCTCCTTACACTGCTTTAATTCTACACGCTTCGTCAGAAAAGGTCAATAAGCAATGTTTTTCCGTGCTGCCAGCACAACAAAACAATCAATATTATACTATAATAGATACATATTTCCATGTACATCCATTTCTGTATAATTGTACCGGTCTGCATCGGAATTACAGCGTGCCTGTACATAAATATGATATAATACGCAAAAACAGCAGGAGCATACCTCATGTATGATCTCGGATCAAGATTAAAATCCATACGGCAGAAACGCGGTCTCACTCAAAAAGATCTTGCTCTGCGAATCAACAAAAGTATATCCGCTATAAGCAGCTATGAATCCAATGCACAGTTGCCTCCTTTAGATGTGATCGCGGACATTGCGGTGACTTTGAATACATCCCTTGACTATTTGGTCGGAATGGACAAATGCAACACCTTCTCCGTAAGCTCTCTTAGCCAGGAGCAAACAGACCTTTTGGATTTACTGCTGCAAGAATTTCACGCAGACCATACATGCTCCGGTACACTATCCCAGCAACAGATCATTCTTCTGCAGAAGATGATTCAATATTTTATTAACAAATAGAAAGGAAAACCACTATGAAAATCAAAAAATTACTTAGCGTTCTACTCGTTTTATCCTTACTGTCCACTGTTCTTGCCGCATGCGGTGGAACAGGGACTACAGAATCTCCAAACGACACCCAATCTCCCGGATTTAACAGCAGCAATAACAGCGAACAACCAGATTTAACAACAACTTCACCCGAAAATATTACTATTGAAAACTACACCATTTCCCCAACACTAAATGTAACTGATGTCTATTTTACAGCAAAAAACAGCGAAGGCCACTATGCTAAAGTAGATCCAGCTGAAGAAATTCCTACTGGAGTTCTTATCAAGCTTATGTGCCCGCAATGTCATGATGAAACTTTTGTAATCAAAGAACTGTCCTCCTTCCCGCAAAACCTCATTGGACAGCAAGTATTTACATGGACCGATGAATATGATTGCCACAACTGGTCTAACCACAGTGATCATTTTGACTCCACCTATAAATATTCCATTATCTTTACCTTGAACCAATAACCACTTCATATAGTAGCAAAGCCCGAAGGTCAAATACCTTCGGGCGTTTATAATGATTGCATTAATTCATAGGCCGAGGAAAAGCGACTGTCTGGGGCGATCATGGTGCATTTTTGCACGATCTTACCTGCCCTGCCTTTTGCCATGACCTTGCTGGGGTGTTCCCCTGTGAGCATAACATTGAGCAGCACGCCGATGGCGTAAATATCGCTTCGTTCATCACTTTCGCATACACCAAGCTGTTCCGGTGACGCATAACCAACGGTGCCCAGCATCACCGTATCCTTATTCTTCCCCTTGGGAATCCGTGAGGCATTTAAATCAATTAGCTTGACAGTTCCACTTTGGGAAATCATAACATTTTCAGGCTTAATATCCCGATGAATGATTCTCAGGTCATGCAGGCTTTGCACTGCTTTGCAAACACCGATCACAACTGTTTTTGCGCCCTTGTAGGTATAACGCCCCGCAACATCAGCAACGCAAATCCCCTCAACAAATTCCTCCAAAACGATATGGCCGTCCTCGCAAATCACAGAATCAAAGATCTCCGGCATGTTCTCATGGCGATATGCTTTCAAGCGCTCATAAGCAGGGATCACAGATACATACCGTTTCACAACTACATCTTCGCCCAAAACCCTATGGCGCATTCGCATGACCGTTGCTCCATTTTTATTGGACAAAACACTGATCAGCCGATACTGCTCATTCAGACAACGCAAAAATTCATCACATTTCATATATGCCCCTACTCTTTGCCGCGAAGCTCGATGATTTGGTCTCGCAAGATGGCAGCATACTCGTACTCCATCATTCGGGCAGCTTCCTTCATCTGCTTTTCCAGGCGAGTAATCTCTTTTTCCTTCTCTGCCTTGGTCATCTTCACGCCGGTGCGACCCTTGCGTTCAGCTGTGGGCGAAGATATTTCGATCAGATCACGAATGGACTTGATCACCGTTTTGGGCTCAATGCCATGGGCCTTGTTGTACTCGTCTTGAATCTGTCTGCGGCGTTCCGTCTCACTGATGGCTGCACGCATAGAGGGGGTCATATTATCCGCATACATGACCACCAAGCCCTGGGCATTTCTTGCGGCACGGCCAATGGTTTGGATCAGACTGGTCTCTGAGCGGAGGAAGCCCTCTTTATCCGCATCCAAAATGGCAACCAGGCTCACCTCCGGCAAGTCCAAGCCCTCACGAAGCAGATTAATGCCAATCAGTACATCGAATTTCGCCATACGAAGATCCCGTATGATCTCCATGCGCTCCATAGCACCAATATCCGAGTGCATATACCGCACCCGGATGCCGGCTTTTTGCAAGTAGACCGTCAGATCCTCCGCCATTTTCTTGGTCAGTGTGGTCACCAGCACTCGTTCATCACGGGCACTGCGTTCATTGATCATACCGATCAAGTCGTCGATCTGACCCTCAATGGGTCGGACCTCCACAACGGGATCCAACAGGCCGGTGGGACGGATCACCTGCTCCACGGTCTGAGAGGATCGTGTTTGCTCATACTCCGCTGGGGTGGCG
>JAZNHQ010000134.1:0-2793 GCA_045577035.1 Faecousia sp.
GAATATGTAGGAATAATGAAATTTTCCAGTTTACGCACTCTAGATGCGCGATTGAAAAAAGATGACCCTTGAGCCCCAAAATGGCTACAAGTGGCTACACCTCCCATGTTTTGATTCACCTCACTCAAAATATCAAGGAGGATTACACTATGGAAAAGTACATCTCCAACAATAATAACGGACTTTGGTATGAGTTGCAAGGAGATTATTACATCCCTTGCTTGGTACTGGATGAAGAAGATATCCAGCCTATCGGTTTGTGGGGAAGAAAGCGTTTGGATTATATCAAGAAGCATTGCCAAGCACTGTACATAACCCTGATGGTCAGCGGTAAACTAAATAGTCACCTAGTCGAGGTGGATAACCAAGCAACAGAAATGTTTGATCGGCTGATGAAGCAACTGGCTGAGAAGGAAAGTATCACCGAGCAGCTCAAAGCAGAAGATCAGATGGAATGGGTTCAATGCATGAACAATATTCGTAATCGGGCAGAGGAAATTGTTAATGCAGAGGTAATTCTTATGTGATTGAAGAACGCATCGTGGAATCTGGAAGAATAAAACTAGGTAATTCCTAAATACAACAAAGAAGGAATCGTAATATTACGATTCCTTCTTTGTTGTCGTTTGTCTGGCCACCAAGGACACGGGGAATATAAACTTGCCGCCAGTCATACCGGTCAGTTCATTATTCACGATCAGCTCCACCGCTTTTTCAACCATTTCCTTTATTGGCTGACAAATCGTGGTGAGCTCCGGTGATAATAGGGATGCAAAAGTAATATCATCGAAGCCAATTAACTGTACCGTATCCGGCACGGCAATTTTTCGCTTATGAAGTACTTTGTAGGTAGAAATCGCTACGATATCATTACAAGCAATGATGCCATCCACATCCGGAAACTCTTTTAAAAGTTTCTCTGTCATGGCGATACCTTGATTAAAATCATAGTCACACTCTACTGTTCGCTCGGGAATATCACGTTCTCTGCACACATCCAAGTAACCTTGGTAACGGGCACGGGCACTGTATCGGTATTGAGGGCCTTTGATGCAGACAATCTTTTTACATCCGTTCTCAATCAGATGCTCCATAGCCATTCGGCCGCCTTCGTAATAGTCGCAGAAAACACAAGCTTCCACATTCGCGCCATAAAGCATGGCATCCAAAGCAACTACAGGAATCGGGCATTTGTTGATGATCTCCCGCACATATTCACTACAGGAAGCGATGATAATGGCATCCGCATTCATGCTCACGAGCATTTTCACTGCTGCTTTTTCTTTTTCCGGGTCATAACCCGTATTGCACAGAAAGGGGCGATAGCCATGCTGGAGCGCCATTGTATCTATATGGGCAGCCAATTCTGTAAAATAGGGGTTGCGAATGGACGGAACAATCAGGCCAATGGTTTTTGCTGACTTGCGAAACAGGGTTCTGGCTGCCTCATTGGGGATAAAACCGGTTTCTTCAATTACCCGCAGGACACGCTCTCTTTTTTCCGGATCTACTTTTGCCGTGCCGTTCATAACACGGGACACCGTCGCTGCAGAAACCCCTGCCAATTCGGCTACTTCTCGAATACTTATCATTTCAAATTTCCCCTCTTTCGCAGAAAAACTTGTGCCGGATCGCGTCTACTCACATTGATATTCCATTTCCCATTGCTATGCAGACGAGGCGATTCATCTGCATAGCCTTTAGGAGAACAACAATAATCCGAAGATTATTTTGTTAGCATATTAGCAGGAACTCTTTTATATTCCTGCAGTCTGATGACATTACTTACCTGTCATACATCAGGAAAATGTATACGATGTGAAGCTATGGAATGCTTCATCTTTCCGAAGAATACAGGACGGCCACTGGGGATGGTGGATGCTGTCAGGGTAATGCTGGGTTTCCAGGCAGAAAGCACTGCGGAAACCGTAGTCCTTGCCAGCTTTGCCCTTTCTGTCGGTCAACGCGTTGGCTGTATAAAGCTGCACACCGGGCTGATCCGTATCAGTGACCATGGTAATGCCGGTTTGATCTCCAACAGTGGTTGCCACTGGGTGGCCGCTAATCACAAAATTGGAATCGTATCCGCCAAAAGGTTTGACACTGGGTTCGTCATTGTCCGCATCCCGGCCGATGGCCTTTGGTGTACGGAAATCCATAGCAGTGCCTTCTACCGGAACGATCTCCCCTGTGGGCACACAGTCGTCTGCATTGAGTGTAAACTGATCTGCTTTGATTTCCATCACATGCTGATTGATGTTCCCGTTTCCGGCACCGTTGAGATTGAAGTAGCTGTGGTTTGTAAAGTTCACAACGGTGTCCTGGTCAGATTTTGCATCATAACGAATTACCAGGCTGTTCCCTTCCCATCCGATGGTAACACGGATGTTCAGATTTCCGGGATAGCCTTCTTCTCCATCAGGAGAAAAGCGAGAAAAGACAACGGTATCGCCTTTCTGCTCACTATTCCAAACATACCCGTTAAAGCCACGCTTACCACCATGAAGATGGTTTTCTCCGTTATTGGCATATAGAGCATAAGTCTTTCCGTTTAACTGGAAGCTGGCACCCTTAATACGGTTGGCAACACGGCCAATTGTCGCACCCAGATAGCAATCATCGGAAACATACGCTTCCAGCGTATCATATCCCAAAACAACATCCACTGGATTTCCGTTTTTATCGGGAACAACAACGGAGCGGATGATAACACCATAATCTAAGATTTCTGCTGTCAAACCGTTTTCTCCCTTTAGGGTCCAGCAGGATACCAGTGTGCCATCGCACAGTATT
>JAZNHQ010000135.1:0-15958 GCA_045577035.1 Faecousia sp.
AAAAAGCTTCCCTTTTTGTAGTACGCCGACGATTGGTATACTCAATATCCGTAAAATTCTGCTGTTTTTCCATTTAAAACACCCCTTTTCTCTATTATACCATAAATAGCCTTAGGGTGGTAGAATTAATCAGCGTTTACTTGAGGAGAAGAGGGATCGCTTGCGGTAGATGAGGTGTTATTGTCCTCTTCATCAGCCAGCGGATGCCGACTGATGCTAGAATATGTATGTAGCATAGTTATTGGAAGATTCGCGGCGCTCAGCAACACTCCCATGAGAAACCCTTGAGGAACAAGATACGCATCCGTCCCCTGTCTTATTTTGATAATAGAACCAGCGTAACATATGATTGCTTCGCAGTGCTTTGACATTACTTTTGCAAATCAAGGGAGGTTCTGGACATTTAATTACATTCTACCATATATAGATATTCCAATGTTGTACTAGTAGCCTTCTTTTTTATGTAAAGCTTGTCGATAAAACTTGACTATAAAGACATAATGTTATAAAATACTTTTAATACGAAAATAATCAGATGATTTTTAGGGGTCATTTGATGATAATATAAGAAGTTCTTTAACAAAAGGAGGCCAACATGAATTATTGGAAAGAGTTTTTTGGGTGTATCACTAAACATTTGGGACAGATTCCTTATATTGTATTCTCTCCCATTGCCATTGTTCTTCAATTGCTCTATGAGTTAATTGTAACGCCGTATAAGCTGGTTTGTGAAAAAATTAACAAAGAAGAATTTGTGAGAAGAAGAACAGCGCGTAATTTACAAAGAATCGTTAGCTCAATTTTGCACGGACATTCAAATCTGCTAAATTCTTTTCAAAGTAGGCATATTGCTAAACTGTTTACATTTTTACTGCAAAGTATCTCTTTCGTAACAACATATGCGGGATTTGCTTTTTTTCTGGGGCCGGTCAACCCTATAGCTCCGTTATTTATGGCGATTACTGTTCAGGGCACCTGCTTTTACTTGTTGAATTACACGTCGTCCCAAAAACGTATTGGCGGGTGGAAAAGATTTCTTTTGCTGTGTATTTTGATTGCTATTTCTACAGTCACATCATATATGGGTATATTTGATAGTGTGGTAAAGCCTGTTGATCAAATGAGTGCGCAATACAATAAATACGTAAGTACAGTTAATAATTTAATTGACGAGGAAATTGCACAAAATTATTCATACAGTATTAGTTATAGAGATATAGAGAAAGTTTTCGATCAGTTTAATTCAACCATTAAAGACGCAGATGCTATTATTAGCAATCTTAATGAAACGAATGACAAAATTAAAACATTCCAAACTGTTCCGTTCACTTGGGTGGATGAGAATAATATTGTTAGATATGGAACTAAGCAAGTTCCGTTGGAAGAGGCATCGAATGTCAAGGTAGAAAATGATAAGCAGATTGCTAATATAGAGTATTACAAAAATAAGGTAGCTGAGTTTTTGTCTACCGAAATATCCGCAGACGATGTTTTATCGGCGGTCACTTTTATCATTGAAGATCCTGACAAATTAGATAGTTCCTCTGATAAAGATAAGAAGATATACAATCAGTTTATTACAGCCATTGATAATTTAAATCAATTAAGCCAAATCCTCTCTGGTGAACAAGATTCCAATGGCAATACAGTGGTATATGCCATTGAGATAGAAGAGGCTATAAACCATGCACAAAAACGAGAAAAATTGCATGAGTTACGGCTGCCTGAATATGAGGCACTTATCTCTAATTCAGTTAATAAGGGAGCTGCAGATTCAGAAGGAATCGAATCCAAGTTGTTTTCTGCAATGTCCAGCTTCTTTGAAAACCTTAATGAATTTGTGGTTTCTGATGAGCTAATGCGAGCAGAAGAAATTCGTGAAATCCTAGCAAAAACTTCTGAAAATAGTTATGCAAAGTTACACTTTTTATTAAGTCAAGATAATCAAGTAAAGCTTGAACAATCTAAAGGCTATCTATTGTACGAGAATACACAGATCATGCCGTTTACATTACCATTTAATCAAGAGAAGGGGTTGGCAGGAGAAGCGTTCTTTTCTTTTGCGGTCGCACTCTTAGTAGATCTCCTATCCCTTTTGATTTCATGGGCTCTTATTGTAAAGTCCAAGTCGATATTGTACTATAATAATCTTGGGGAGGTAAGAAAGAATCGAGAAGAAAGGATCGAGAACTGCCTAATGTATATATGTCTTTCCGGAATGCCTGCGGATTTGACTAACTCTGACCAAATCCGAGAATATGTAGTAACAACAGTCAATGGCGCATTAGGCAATCTTCTTGATAAGGTTAAATATATTTATGTTCCTGATGAACTGAATTCTTTTGCGTATTTATCATTTTCTGATATTTCTAAAGATGATAGGAATGAAAAACTTTTATTCCAGGCTTTAAACAATGCAGCGCTGTTGTACCCCTTTCACAAGTCAGAGTTATCAGCAGTTTTGCAAAAAGAATTTGGGGGAAGCAAAAATGACGATGCTAATAAAACTAAAGCATTGTTAGATAAATATTCATCAGTATTTAAGGATGATGAAGTATACTATCTAGTAAGTAAGAATTTCCATTCTTGGTTCTGCGAGAATTTATCGGAATTATTGCAAAATTCAAAGACATTTACACAAGATAATACAGACATGAAAGGCAGTGTATAACATGGAAGATCGTTTAATTGCCGTTTTACTCTGGTCTATATCCGTTTTAATTTCGATTTCTTCGATTACCCAGACCAAAGGTATAGATTGGTATGCACCTATCACAAAAAAGCACAAAATGATCATGACACTAATTAATGCCTCTGTTTTATTTATGATCATTGTTTTCATGTACGAAGCCTTATTCGCTGATTTAAAAAAAACAGCACTTATTTCTTTCGCCATCCTGAGTATAATTCTATCTGTTATTCGTCCTTCCATTATAAGCAAAATACAATGTTATTTCGATAAGTACCATGAACGTCAGACATTAAGGCGTAAAGATGATGCAGTAATGGATGATAAGGGACCGGATGATAACGCACCGGATACAAAGAATACATTGAAAGCTTTTATTCAGAAGTATCTTACTGTATTTAACTTAACATATTTTCTATTAAACATCTTTTACATCGTTTATATTCTGCGAACGGAAGAGAGCATAACCGCATATAGTTCTGTTGTTGAGGGAAAAGAAACTCAAGTAGTATCTGTTACAGTGTTGTTTTGGATGTCGTTAGTTGGTGTAATAATAACATTAATGGATTGGAATTATACTGATGTTGTAAATCGCCCCGACGAAAAAAGGATTAAAAGAGACAACAATTATTATACAAGGAAAATAATGAATAGAAATCGATGATAATATTAATTCCGGACAAGGGGACGGTTTGCGTGAACCCTAACGAAAAGCAATAAGACAGGGGACGGTACGAAACCCCTACTTTTTCAGTGGTTTCGGACGGTGCTGTGTCCTACGCTGCAGAAGTCGCATAAGATTTAGAATATCCCTCGCTCAACAACGAGCGAGGGACATTTTTGTTATTTATCCAAATGCACATTCAGGTGCGGGTAGGTCATGGCAATGCCCTTTTCATCGAAGACCGCCTTGACCCGTTTGTTGGCTTCAAACTGGGTGGTCCAGTAGTCCTCGTTTTTACACCAGATCCGCAGAGTATACCGGATGGCGCTGTCCTCATAAACCTCCACAGCGGCAAAGGGTTCCGGATCCTTTAGCGCGGTAGGCAGCTCCGCTGCCAGCAGAAGCGCCTTTAGCACATCCTCCACAGGGCAATCGTAGGAGGCGGCTACACTGACGGATACCCGCCGGGTATTATTGGCAGAATAGTTGACGATCTGTGCTGCGGTAACAGCACTGTTGGGAATAGAGACCAGCTTGTTGTCCCCGGTATTCAGCTTGGTATAGGTCAGACCGATCTCTACCACAGTACCGGCTTGTCCTGCGATCTCAACATAGTCGCCGGAATTGAAGGGGTCGGAGGTCAACAGCACGAAGCCGCTGATTACATTGCCCAGTACATTTTGCAAAGCCAGTGAAAGGGCCAAAGTCAGCACACTGGCCAGTGCCACCACACCGCTGACATCAATGCCCAGCAGGGATGCCACCATCAGCGACAGCAGAAGATACATCACTACACGGATGGCGGATTTGATCAGTGTGTAAGCGGCCTTTTCCAGCTTGGTGCGTACCAGGGCGGCACTGACGATGCGGATAATGATACGGATGACCACCAAGCCGATCAGCAACAGCAATACCGCAGGCACCAGTTTGCCGGTAGAATAGGCACCCAGATTACGCAGAAAGGCTTTCATTCCTTGTTTGAGTATTGTCATAGAGTTTCTCCTTCAAGCTCTGCCAATACGCCGTCGGCGTGGAGGGCAGTAACGGTTACGGTGCGGATCTGATTGTGCAGGTCTGTACCGTTTGTATATACTTTGATATAGTTGGGGGCGTGACCGGTGAAATAGTCGCCCTCGGGCTCCTCAAACAGCACAGACAGCTGTTTTCCTACCAGCGCTTTACGGTATGTCTCGGACATTTCCTTAGCCACAGCCATGGCCTGGTGGCTGCGCTGCTCCTTGATAGTGTTGCCCAGCTGGCCGGGCATTTTATCTGCCGGCGTACCGGGACGGCGGGAGTAGGGGAAAATGTGCATATCCGCAAAGCCGCATTTGCGGATAAAATCCAGACTTTCCGCAAATTCTTCCTCGGTTTCTCCGGGGAAGGCTACGATCATGTCCGTGGTGATAGCGCAATCGGGGAAATGTGCCTTCAGCAGGGTGACACTTTCCAGATACCGGGCGGTATCATATTTGCGCTTCATGCGTGCAAGAACCGTATCCGAGCCGGATTGCATAGAAAGATGGAACTGCGGGCACAGATTGGGAAGCGCAGCCATCTCTTTACAGAATTCCTCGGTGACGATTCGCGGCTCTAAAGAGCCCAAGCGGATCCGCAGCTGAGGAACGGCCTGGCAAATAGCACGAATCAGCTGTGACAGATGGGGCTTTCCCGGCAGATCAGCGCCCCAGGAAGCAATTTCAATGCCGGTGATCACAATCTCCCGGTAGCCTTGGGCTGCCAGCTGTTTTGCCTGCTCTACCGCAAGGGCCACACCGGCGCTGCGGATGGGGCCGCGGGTGTAGGGGATGATGCAGTAGGTGCAAAAGTTCACACAACCGTCCTGTACCTTCAGCATGGCACGGGTGCGGCCCTCCAGACCGCCCGCAGGCAGAATTTCAAATTCTCGGCGGCGCAGGGCATTGTCCACACTGGTGGAGGGCTGCCGGTCAGCACAGGCCGAGAGCATTCTTTGCAGAAATTCCTCTCTTTGTCCGCTGCCGCCGACCACATCCACGTCCAGCTTTTCACAGGCCGGGGCGTCGTGCTGTGGGTAACAGCCGCACACGCCGATCACCGCCTGGGGAGCGGCCTTTCGGCAGCGGCGGATCACCGCACGGTTTTTCTTGTCCGCCACAGCGGTGACGGAGCAGGTGTTGATAATATAGCCGTCGCAGGGCTGGGAAAAATCTTGGATGGTATGTCCCATATCCCGCAGAAGCTGCTCCATGGCCTGGGTCTCGTATTGATTGACCTTACAGCCAAGGGTGTAAAAACCAAATTTCATAGTAACTCCAATTATGGCTCGAAGCCTTCAAAAATACAGATCCAGCCTTCTTTGCGTGCCAGCCGGTATTCCTCCGGGGTGGTGACTACCCAGCAAAATTGGGTCGCGCCCCAAAGCTTTTTTACAAGGACATTTCCCATGGTTTTCCGATGGGCGAATTTATAGGAAACGAAGTCGGGCAAGGTGAGAAAATTCAGCAATTGCCAGCTCATCATGGGCCAATGCCAGAAGGTTGTCCCCTTGGAACGGAAGAAATTCTCTGCCAGCTGTCCACGGACAATATCCGGCCGATTCTTACGAAACCAGCGAACCACCCGTGGATCAAAGGATTTGACGCAGTACAGACCGTTGTAAGGATCCAGCGCCTGGCAAACTGCCTGGCATAGGGCCTTGTGGTTATTGCCTACGGCTTTCAGTTCCACAATGAGCGGCACCTTGCCCTCGGTAATATTCAGCACCTCCCGGAGGGTGGGAATATGCTCTGCGCTGCCTTCTAGGTGGTAATGCCATAAATCATGGCTGTGCAGTTCCTCGATCCGACCCTCTGCACCGGTGGTGCGCTTAAGCAAGGAGTCGTGAATCACCGCCAGCTGTCCGTCACGCAGCAGATGCACATCCAGTTCAATGCCGTAGCCGTGGGCGATGGCTGCACGGAAGGCCGACAGACTGTTTTCCGGGCGCGCCTGGTCGTGAAGTCCCCGGTGGGCATAAGCCCAGGGACGGAATTTATGCAGCTTGGGATGCCCTTTCCGGCACCGGGTAGCAAGGGCGTATAGAAGAAACAGAATAAAAAGTATGATCAGAGCAACAATGATATAGGACATAAACAACCTCAATCGTCAATTTGGAAGGCCTCCAGGCCTTTAGGGGGAAGGGACTTGCTGTCACCGTGGGTCACCCAAAGCATGGTCACAAAGGCCAGAGCCACAAAAATCGTGGCGTAGGGGAACAGTACCCGCATACCCAGCTTATCCATGAAATAGCCGGAGATCCAGGGGGTAACTGCCTGGGCAGCCATGGAAGCGGTATAGTAATAGCCGGTGTATTTGCCGATGTCACTGCCGGAGCACAGCTCCACCACCATTGGGAAGGAATTCACATTGATGGTAGCCCAGCCGATGCCGGCCAAAATAAACATGGCATTGATCAAAAAGCCGGGGCTGCTGGCGTTGAGTACACTGGCAACAGCGAAAGCAGTACCCAGCATGGCTACACCTGCCAGGATGGTCTTTTTGCGGCCCAGCTTGGCCGAGAGCATACCCACGGGCAGGTAAGCAATGATGGCCGCGCCTTGGGCGAGCAGCAGGGTCATATTATAGTCCATATGCAGTACTCGGTTGGCATATACAGAGTATTTGGTGGTAATGGCATTATATCCAAGATACCACAAAGCAACGGAGGAAAGAATCAAAATCAGAGATATTTTTTCACTCCGACCCAAAGAACGCTTGGGCTCGGTGGAGGGCTCATCTTTTTCTGTAATGCCGTGGCGTAGGCTCTGCTCCTGCATTTGCTGCGCCCATTTCTTTTCCTTTACGGTCAGCAGGAACACCACCAAGCTTATGAGCATGAGGCCCGCTACGATTCCAAAGAAGGGAATATAACTCATAAAGCTGTTTTTGACTGCGGAGGTGGCAAACACCTTACCAAGCAGCAACACAATGATGCCGCCGGCTGTGCCCATCAGATTGACCACCGCATTGCCCTTGCTGCGCAGGGGCTTGACTGTCACATCCGGCATTAACGCCACCGCCGGAGAGCGGAATATGGACATGGACACCAATACTGCCAACAAAACCGCCACAAAAATGTACAAGACGGTGGGCTGCTGTTTTGTCAGCTGCCAAATATGCGCCTGCTGCGCCGGTGCTACATAGCTGGTGTATAGAGGGTTGGTTTCTTTTTCGCCGTCCTTGCCGGGAATCTCACTGCGGATGGCAGTAAACTGCTCCAGGGTAAATTCCTCGGACAAAACAAACCTGTCGCCCTCGGGGGTCATTAAGGTTTTGTCTGCCTGGGCTTCGTATATCTGCGTTAAGGCGGCAGGATCGTCCACCTGGGAGACAGCCTTGATGTTTTTTAACTGGGCGTGATCCACAAAGCTCAGAGCAACCAGCGTGATCACTGCCAAAACCGTACCCACCAGAATAAAGGGCGTGCGTTTGCCCCGTTTGCCCTGGTGCCGGTCGGACAGAGCGCCAAACAAAGGCAGTAATACTACTGCCAGAATATTATCCAAAGCCATAATAACGCCGGACCAGGCCTGGGACATGCCGAATTTGTTGGTCAATGTCAGGGGAATCAGATTGTCGTAAGCCTGCCAAAAGGCCATGATCAGGAAAAATGCAAAACCCACCAAAATTGTGCGTTTGTAATCCAGCTTCATATATTTTCCTCTCCTGTGTAAGCAGTGGTTCTATTATAACCGCTGCACCGTCAAAAAGCTACAATTTTCTGCAAAATGCTATTTATCGCATAGTTTACACTGCAACCATTTCGTTGCGTCATTGCGAACCAGTGTGCGCACTGGCGTGGCAATGACGCATCGAAATAACAGAACGATAAATATGAATTTAGACAAAAAAACGCACCGCCGAGCGGTGCGTTTTTTTGATTATTGAGCATGGATATTGTTGTAAAGTCTGTCCAAAGCTTCTTCCCAGTAAGCGATCATTTCGTTGGTGGTGTCCGGAGCAACGAAGCGGGTGTAGAAGCCTTCATAGCTTTCATAAGTGCCGTCCGCAGCCGCGCCGTCGGTGAAGTACTTCCAGTCGCCGTTGGAATAGCCTACAGTAAAGGTATAGGCAAACCTGGAATACTCCTTGACCTTCAGACCGGTTTCTGCCCACAGCTCGCCGGGAGCAGAGTAGAAGGCCAGGCTGTCACCGATGGAGAATACATTGAGTTCCAAATCTTCCGTGACGCCCAGATTGGCCTTAGAAATAATGGAGCTGGCATGGTAAATGCTGGTATAGCCCCAATCCTTATACTGGGCTTTGCGATCCTCGTAACTCAGCTTATTGAACTCTATGGCTTGTGCTACCTCTTCGTCCGTATGCTTGAAAACGGTAGCTGCGTAGTCATAGGTTTCTGTTTGCACCTTGCCGGTTGCCACGCTCTCCAGGGTATCTGCGTTGGCAATGACCACCTCGGCCAGGGCCTCGCCGTAATCATGGTAGTGATCCTTGCTATAGGGAGTTTCGCCGGAAATCCGGGAGGTGGGATTTTGGTTGCCACCTGCACCCTGCACAAAGGCAAAGTAGCAGTCGGTTTCTGCCTGCACCTTATCACGCAGAGGTCCGATATAGTCTGCGGACAGTACGGTCTTATCAGAGCCGCCGGTCATGGTGGGGTGGGCAGCCCAGTTACACAGGATCACATCTTTATCGCCATCCCGGACAAAGCGGATCAGCTGCATGGAATGGTCAGCCTCTGCCACATGGAAAAACTTATCTGCGGTGCGGTCGGCAGATGCCGGATTGCTTCCAAAATTATCGCCGCAATACTGGATATTGCCGTCTGCATCGTAGTAGTAATAGTGGCGGGTGAAGTTCATGTATTTGCCGCTGTTGGGATCTTTGACCTCCTCCACAGCCCCCGCCTGGATGGTGGCAGGTACACGGGATGCCATAGCCTGGATGGCCGCCTGGGTGAAGTTATTGTACAGTAGAAGCTTGTATTCTTTAATCAAGGCGTTGCTGCTATACAGATCCGGGGTAGAGTGGCTGTGGGATGCGCTGAGGATCACATTCTCGAAAGGCACACCGGTGGCCCGGCTCACATGCTCACGGATCACATCGGTGATGGCCTCCTGAGGACGCTGCAGGTCGCAGGTGATCAGCAGCACCGTGTTACCCTCTGCGTCAGTAATTGCGGTGGCGCTGGCGTACAGATCTTCCTGAATCTCGGTGGAAAGGCGGTAGACAGAGTTGCCGAAGCCGCTAAGGGGAATGTCGGTCGCCTGAGCGGGGTTGATGCATACAGAGCTGTAGCCCACCCGGAAGCCGTTGGTCTGTGTGACCTCAGTCACGCCGGTCTGCACTGCCACCAGCTTACCGTTGACCACAGCGGGGGTATAACCCTCGTCCAATGTGAAGCAATGGCCGATCTCGGTATTGTCAGACAGGAAGCCGTGCACATCGGATGTCAGACCAACCTTTGCGCCGGAGGTCATTTCGTCCATGTTGATTGAAGCATCGTAGGGCAGATACAGCTTGCCGACTTCCACATCCCCTGCCAGAGAGGGGGTGCCGCTGTCTATGTAAACATCGGTGTTTGCATTGTCATAAATCTGTACATTCTCAATATGGTGTGTGCCACTTCCGGTCATGTACACACCACCGCCTGCAGAAGCCTCACAGTCATGGATCTTGCCGCCGTACAAATTGAGATTGCATGTGCCGCCCACATGGATGGCACCGCCATGGGATTCTGCGTAGCCACCGTACAGCTCACCATCGTACATATTGAAAGTTGCGCCGTGGTACAAAGCCAGCAGGCCGCCGTTGCCGCCGGAGGGGGAGCCGTCATCGTTGGTGTAGATCTTTACACTACCGCCGGATAACGTACCGCCGTACATATTCATCACACCGGAGGCAATGTCGGGATGGGTGGATTGCGCCTCATGGCTCACAGCACCCACGCCGGAGGTGGCCAGGGAGCCGGTGGCCTTCAGATTGCCGCCGTAGAGATTAAATGTACTGCCATAGTAGGTGTAGAATACCGCACCGTGTCCGCTTTCGCTGTTAAAGCTGCTGGTCATGCCGCCCTCGGTTTCGCCGTGGGCGTGGCAGTCGCACAGGTTCAGGGTGCCGTAAATACGCATCATGCGCTTGGTGCCGGTGATGGTATGACCATTCAGGCAGATGTTCACGGTGTCGCCGGTTGCGATCTTCAGAGTCTTGCTCTGAATATTCACATCGCCGGTCAGCACATAGCTGCCTGCGGGGATCTTATAATAGCTGCCGTCCTTCTCCAGAGTATTGATAAAGGTCGTGCCATTTTTTTCTGTCCACATGCCGCCGTCAGCATGATGGAAATTCTCCACATCCCAGGTCATCATGGTCTCGGAGAATTTGCCCGCCAAGGCTTGCAAAGCGTTTTTTTGGGCGGTGGTATAGTCTGCATAGCCGTCGTCTGCCAGGTTGAGCATTTCTTTGAGATCATAAGAAACCTGGTCACAGCAGACCTTGGTGCCGTCGTTCAATTGGATAAATGCCTTGGCATAGATCTTGGTTTCTGCATTTTTCAGATTTTCTTCCAGGGTGTTGTCCTCGGAAAGAATGTTTTGCAGACGCAGAGTCAGTACCTTGCCGGAGGTAAATGTTTTGCTGCTGTAGGTGCAGGGGTCGTAGCCATCCAGCCACAATTCATAACCAAAGCCGCTGACATTTCTTGCGATGGCATCGTCGCCCTGGAATTTTGCTTTGTAGCCCATGGCCGCATTGGCAGGCTTTAAGGACAGGTGGGTGATGGCCACATCATAGCGGTGGAAGGAATAGCCCTCCTCATTGACCATCAGATATTGGGGCTTTGCCAAAACCTTGCCGGTGACTGTGCCGGTCAGCTTGCCTCCGTTGTCGCCGGTCATGCAATCGGTGGCAGAGTCAAAACCATAGACCGTACCGCTGACGGTGACGCCGGACAGGTCGCAGCCGTTCATATCCAGATACACAGTGCCGGAAATTTCAGTATCGACAAATACTGTCTCACCGGCATCATCCGTTTTCTTGGTCTGCGCATTCAGATCCTGCATCAGCTTCAAATGGCTGCCATCGGTGAGCTTGGTCAGGGCAGTTTTCAAAGCGTACTCATGGGAGATGTTTTCGCCGGTCACCACATGGACGCACTCGGGATAGCCACCGTAGATGGTATTGGCAGAGTAATGCTTTTCCTTCACAGGAGAAACATTACCGCCGCTGGTGCCTGCGGTGCCGTTATAGATGGCGGCATTTTCCAGGTTTATAGTGCAATTACTGCCAAAGAAAATATTACCGCCCTTTTCACCTGCCGTACCATCGTGGACAGAACCACCGTAAACATTCAGGTTACTGTGGTGACAAATGTAAATATTACCGCCATTTTTCTTGGCGTTGCCGCCGTACAGGTTGCCGTTATAAATGTTCAGGGTACTGGCATAGTCAGCACTTTCCAGACCAATGGTGTTTCCCACGGTCGCACGGTCCTGTGCCACATAGAACAGACCGCCGCCGGAGCCGGTGGTTTTTTCATTGGTGAAATTACCGCCGTAAATGTTGGTGGTGGAGTTGGCGTAGGTGTATGTAATACCGCCGTTATTGGAGCTGCCGCCCTTGATGGTACCATTCCACTGCCATACACCGTCCACCTGCTTGCCGGAGCAGTCGCAGATGTTCAGGGTGGAGCCGGTATATACGCCCTTAAACACACGGTCTTTCTTGGTGGTGATGGTATGACCGTTCAGACACAGGCTGATCTGCTGCGCATCTGCCGTATAGGTGGTGCCGTCTGCGTTTTTGACCGCAGAGCCGATGGCATAACCGTCAGTGACTGTTGTAACGGTTACATCGCCGTCCAGGTAGTAATTACCGGCAGGAACATTCTTCCAGTCCAAGTTGCTCAAGTCCAGTCCCTCAACAGAGGACAACGGCTTCCATTCTATAGTTTCACATGCATGATCATGTACACCCTCGGCACTGCCGCCGCAGACGCAGTGAGAATGTACGGTTTCTTCTGCTGCGCTGGCCTTGGGAGTACCCAAACACATCATGCATACCAACAGAAATAGTACAAAAAGTCTAAAACTACGCATACTTTCTGCTCCTTTGTATAATTTTTCACAATACCATTATATGAATAAAATGTAAAAAAGTAAATCACAATTTGTATCAAAACTGATTGCAATATGGAACATTACGCAATCAAATTTGAATTTGTATTGCATAACCTTTTGAAAAATGGTATGATGTAAAAAACTTTTTCGGAGGGAAAACCGGTGTTATATGCATATATGGCGATCTTCGCGGCTGTGGCGGTGGCCGCAGACCAAATTACAAAATGGTTGGTGGTCAACAATATCCAGCCCTTTGAGCTGGTGCGGGTATGGGATGGTGTGTTTCATCTGACTTACACCAAGAATACCGGTGCAGCCTGGTCATCCTTCCAGGGACAGCAGTGGCTGTTCATTTTGGTGTTTGCCCTGTTTACTGCAGCCATTATTTGGGAGTTTTCCAAAAAGCGCTGGCCCTTTACCACCTTTGAGCGTTGGTGCATCGTTGCGGTCTATGCCGGTGGTATCGGCAACATGATCGACCGGCTGCGGCTAAAATATGTGGTGGATATGATCTACCTGGATTTTATGGAGTTCCCTGTGTTCAATGTGGCAGACTGCTTCATCACCTGCGGCGGCATTCTGCTGATCGGACATCTGATCTTTTTCAATAAAGAATTCTGGAAGGACGAAAAGAAAAAATGACCCTGTTTGCGGATTTGGCCGGGGAACGGCTGGATGCCTTTCTGGCTCGCAGCATTGAGGGCATGACTCGCTCTGCGGCACAAAAGCTGCTGGAGGAGGGGTGTGTTCTCCGATGCGGAAAGCCCGGCAAGAAAAATGACAAACTGAATATGGGTGATGAGATCTCTGTGCGCCTTCCGGAGCCTAAGCCTGTGGACATTGTACCCACGGAAATACCCTTGGATATCGTGTATGAGGACGAGGATGTATTGGTCATCAATAAGCCCAAGGGGCTGGTGGTACACCCGGCAGCCGGTCACCAGGACGATACCCTGGTCAACGGTCTTTTGTATGCCATGGGGGATTCCCTGTCCGGCATTAATGGCGAGCTCCGTCCGGGCATTGTCCACCGAATTGACAAGGATACCTCCGGCTTGCTTGCGGTGGCAAAAAATGACCTTGCCCATGTGGTGCTGGCCAGTCAACTGAAAGATCACACCATGGCAAGAACCTATGAATGCATCGTCTGCGGCAATCTGAAGGAGGATTCTGGTACGGTGGATGCGCCCATCGGACGGCATCCCTCTGACCGAAAGAAAATGTGTGTTACCGCCCGCAATTCCCGCAACGCCGTGACCCATTGGGAGGTGGTTGCCCGGTACCGGGGCTACACCCATGTGCGCTGCCGGTTGGAGACAGGACGCACCCATCAGATCCGCGTGCACATGGCGCATATTGGCCATCCCATTTTGGGAGACACGGTTTACGGACACAAAAAGCCGGAGCTGGGGCAGGATTCCCAGGTGCTTCATGCAGGTATTCTGTGCTTCCGCCATCCCAGGGATCAGCGGCCGGTGATGGTTATGGCGCCTTTGCCGGAGTATTTTCAGAATTTGCTTGAGAAATTGGAAAGGATGCAGTAATATGAAGCATTTGTTACCCCAAAGAAAACAGTATTTTAAGGCCAGCCTTCATACTCATTCTACTGTATCCGATGGAAAAATGACCCCCCAGGAGGTCAAGGAGCATTATAAAGCTGCAGGCTACAGCATTTTGGCATTGACGGATCACCATATCGTTGCTGCCCATCCGGAGCTGAACGATGGGGATTTTATTGCCCTGACCGGTATTGAGTTGGGATTGGATTCTGAGGACTATGCACCTCCTGCCAGCTTTTTTGGCAAGACCTACCATATAAATCTGATCGCCAAGGATTCCAATAACCTGTGGCAGCCCTATCCCCCCAAGAAAATAGAGGATAAAAACCGCTACCATGCGGAAAAAGCCCATTGGGATCAACGGGAGCGGATCTGCAGCGTGGAATGTGCCAATGAGATTCTTGCCCGTGCCAGGGAAGAGGGTTTCCTGGCAATTTATAATCACCCCACATGGTCTAAGCAGAATTACCTGGATTATGCACCGCTGAAGGGTCTGTGGGCTTTGGAGATCCGCAATACACACAATGTTTTGAAAGGTTATGACGACAATAACCACCGGGTCTACCAGGATCTTTTGGAGCAGGGCAACCGCATTTGCGTGGTGGCCTGCGACGATTCCCACCGTCCCCATACGGTGGGCGGCAGCTTTACCATGATCGGTGCGGAAGAACTGACCTATGCATCGGTAATCGCGGCCATGGAAAAGGGTGATGTTTATGCCTCTTGTGGCCCGCTGATCCATAGCCTGACCCTGGATGGCAGCATTTTGCGTGTGACTTGTGACCCTGCGGCGGAGGTTTGTGTGCAAACCCAGGCTCGTTTTGCCCAGCGAGTAGCAGGTGACGGCATTGCGGAGGCGGAAATAGACCTTTCTGTGTGGCTGGAGAAGTCCCAGGGCAACCCCAACGCCTTCTTCCGTGTCACCGTCACCGCCGCCGACGGCACCTACGCCGCCACCCGTGCCTATTTCTTGGATGAACTATAAAGAGGTTTTATGTTTTCTGATGTTTTACTGACGGTGGATTTTGACCGGACATTGACAGCGCCGGATTCTACCATCCCGGCGCGCAATCTGGAAGCCATTCGTTATTTTATGGACAATGGCGGTACATTTACTGTGAATACCGGCCGCAGCGTTCCCATGAGCCGGGAGCAGATCATTGGCAAGGTGCCGGTAAATGCGCCGCTGCTGCTGTACAACGGCTCTGCGGCTTACGACACCAATACGGGCCAATTTACCCAATGCTCGCCCCTGGACGCAGATCCCGATGTCCTTGTACAGGATCTGCTGACCCAGTTTCCGGACCTGATCATCGAGGTGCAGGGACTGGAGGGACATCATATTTTCAGAAAAAATCTTGTCTGGGAGCAGTTTAATACCACATCCAAATGTGACCATTGGGTGGTGGATAAGGTGCCGCAGCCTTTGGTCAAGCTGGCCATCTATTCCGGTATGGGCCCCAACGGTGTGCCTTCCATGTATGAGCATATTCCTCATGAGCAACAGCGTCTGCAGCAGGTGATTGACTATGTGGACAAGGTTTATGGGGATAAGCTGATCGTGTTTCAAGCCTGCCCCCGGCTGGTGGATCTTCACGCCAAGGGCTGCAGTAAGCTGAACATTGCAAGGGATCTGCAGCATAGCCTGGGTAAGAAAATATTGATCTGCGTGGGCGACGGACACAATGATGTCCCTATGATGGAGGGGGCGGATTATGCCTTCTGTCCGGCGGACAGCATCCTGACAGATCGCTTTGAAACCGTGTGCAAATGCGCCGATGGAGCCGTTGCAGATGTAATTTACGAAAAAATACCGAAGATTCTGCATATTCAGCCTTGACATTGGGGAAAAATTATGCTACTATCTTATGGCTGAATCGCGGATTTGCGGGTGTAGTTCAATGGTAGAACACCAGCCTTCCAAGCTGGATACGCGGGTCCGATTCCC
>JAZNHQ010000136.1:0-5280 GCA_045577035.1 Faecousia sp.
GTAGGAGTCTGGGCCGTATCTCAGTCCCAATGTGGCCGTTCATCCTCTCAGACCGGCTACTGATCGTCGCCTTGGTGGGCCGTTACCCCACCAACTAGCTAATCAGACGCGAGGCCATCTTCCAGCACATAAAGCTTTGATATTCAGATCATGCGGTCCGAATATGTTATGCGGTATTAGCAGTCGTTTCCAACTGTTGTCCCCCACTGGAAGGCAGGTTCCTCACGCGTTACTCACCCGTTCGCCACTAAACTTAACTTCCATTGGCCGAAGCCGCTTTCCATTAAGTCCCGTTCGACTTGCATGTGTTAGGCACGCCGCCAGCGTTCGTCCTGAGCCAGGATCAAACTCTCAAAAAATTGTATCTTAAAGCCGAAGCTCTAAAATCAAGTTTTGAATAATTTGTCTAGCAAATATACTCAAGAATTTCGTTGGCTGTTATTCGTTCTAAAACGCTTAAACAATCCATTTATTGTCAAGGTGTTTGTTCGTCTTTGCGTTATTCAATTTACAAGGTACAGATGCTGCCAACCGACGCGCGGTTAGCTTGCTCATATTATCACAGCTTTTTCCCTTTGTCAAGAACTTTATTCATTTCTCAGCAAATTTCTTTTTATGCCGTAAAATAAGTTTGCGCTTCCGCGGAAACCTTGCGTATTCTACCAGAACACTTCCACTTTGTCAAGCACTTTTTTCGATAAATTTAAAAAAATTTTCAGGGCTTCCGAAGAAGCCCTGAAACCGGGTTGTATATTTAGAGAACGGATTGCCACGCCAGTGTGCGCACTGGGTCGCAATGACGCATCGAAACTACATTATACTAACCAACATCATCAATGATGCCGTAGCCGCCATCGTTTCTCTTATAGACCACCGCAAAGCAGCCTTCGTTGTCCTCGTCCCGGAACGCAAAGAAGTTATGCTCCAGCAGATTCATCTGCAAAATGGCTTCATCCCTGGTCATGGGCTTGAAGTAGAATTTCTTTACTCGAACAATGTCCTGTTCGTCTTCTTTCTCCTCCACAAAGGAGGTTGCCTCCATTGTCCGGGCAAAGGCGTCCTTGCGCAGGCGGCGAGCCAGGCGGGTCTTGTTCTTGCGGATCTGCCCTTCAATGGTGCCCACAGCGGCGTCAATGGAAGCGAACATGTCAGAGGTCTTTTCATTGGCACGGAACACAGTGCCTGCACCCCGGACGGTCAGGTCCACATTATTCCGCTTTTTCTCAACCGAGAATACCACAAGTGCTTCTGCATCCTCTTCAAAGAACCGTGCCAGCTTCATGACCTTTTTCTCGGCATAAGCGTGGACATTTTCAGGCAGCTTGACTTTCTTCTCACTAAACTGGAATTTCATATACGGCAGCTCCTTTCTATTTTTGCCGGTTCTCCGGCTTACTTATATTATACCATCACCAGGGGCATATAGACAAGGGGTAATACTAATTCTTATTTAAAAGATTTTAAACAAGAATTAGTATCAATCCTCTAATTTTTCTTCTTCCTCCATCAATTCTGTCATGGTCAGGGTGTAGATGATCTCCGCCTTCTTTTCCAGCATACGGCTCATGCGTACAGCCTGCCGCTGGTCGGGCGCTGCCAGCTCCAGGGTCATCAGATTGCCCATCTCGTCATCCAGGCCAATGACCACGGAAAACTCGCCATTCTCCCGGGGCAGGATCTGGGTTTTGACGAAGCTGCGGCGGCGCAGCTGGCGATTGAAACGGGCAACGGCATTTTCTGCCCGCTGCTTGACGGTATAGGCAATGGAATCGCCGGTCAGAGCCGCAGTCTCCTTGCCCTTTTCCGTGATCACATACTTTTCCGCCTCCGGGCTTTCCAGGTGGCCGGATGCCACCATCTCCGGCACGGCAGTGCATACATCAAAATAGCTCAGGCAGTCATCCTGGTAGCAGACCTCATAGATCTCCTGGGTGGTCATGGGATAGTGCGCCAGGGAGGTCACATACAGGATCAGCACCTTCACATCCATCATATCATGGATAAATCCAAGTCTTTGCATATTCTTACCTCAGAATTCCACTTCCAGGCCATCATGGGCCACATAGAAGCCGTATTTTACCGCCGCCACTTTCAGCTCATCATAGATCATGCCGCAGTGGTGGGTAAAGTGTGTGTAGTACAAAATACTGCTGTCGTCAATAATGCCCTTGGCATAGAAGCGATCGGCAATGGATCTGCCCTCGGACATGCTCATGTGGGTCTTGTAGCTTTTTTCCACATCGCCCTTGGTGCAGTCCAGGCTCAGCAGGTCAATATGCTTGCCGTTGGCCGCCAGCCATTCATCGATTTCCGTATCGAAATAGCCGGTATCGTTGCCATAGAACAGAGTCTTGCCGTCCTTTTCGATCAGGAACAGGAACGCCTGCTCCTCTTCTGCATGGTTGGCAGGCAGCGGGGTCACCGTGTAGCCGTCGATCTCAATGGGTTTGAAATAGTCCAGTGCAATGAACTCCACCCGCTCCGGAATCTGCTTGGTGTATTTGTCAATGCGGGTATTGAGCGTGTCCCACATATTATCAATGACACCCTGGCTGGTATAGACCTTCAGCTTTTCCGCCTTGGCTGTAGAGGTCTTGCCGGGAATGCGGCAGCAAAATTCCTCAAATGTAAAATGATCGCAGTGGGCATGGGTGATCAGCACATGCTCGATATCCCACAGGGTTCTTCCCATTTCCAAAAAATGAGTATAGGTTTCACTGTTCAGATCCACCAGCAGCTTATCATCGATCAGCGCCTGGGAGCGGGTCATAATATTCTTACCGCCGGCAGCCATCGCCTTACGGCAGTTATCGCAATTGCAGAAAATGGCCGGAAGCCGTTCCAGGGCGGCTGTTCCCATATATCGAAGCTTCATAGCAAACACCTCATCCGTATTATTTATATATAGTATAGCAAAAACCATGCACAATTGCAAGCCGCCATACATAATCTGTCACGAAAGGGTGATTTTTTATGGATGTACTGTTCTACACCGCCGGACATAGTAAGGCTCTTGACCACGCTGTGTGTCTTTTGAAAAAGGCCGGTATCCCCTTTACAGACCAGACGGATCTGTGTGCCACCCACCTGCTGTTGCCCGTCCCCTCATTTGCTCCCGATGGGAAGTTGATGGGCGGCGGCGAGCTACAAACACTTTTGCCGCAGTTATCACGAAATATTTGTGTGATCGGCGGAAATTTGAACCGTCCGGAATTGGACGGTTATCCCATATGGGATCTGCTGCAGGATGATACATATGTAGCCATGAATGCCGCCATCACCGCCCACTGTGCCATTGGGCATGCCATATGCCGGTTGCCGGTGACCCTGGATAAATGCCCTGTGTTGGTGATCGGCTGGGGGCGGATTGGAAAATGCCTTGCGAAGCTGCTGGGTGCTTTGGGCGCACAGGTGACCGTTGCCGCCAGAAAGCGCAGCGACCGAGCCATGGCCAACGCTTTGGGCTACCGGTCAATATCCACGGTGGATATTGACCCCTACCCCTACCGGGTGATCTTCAACACCGCTCCGGTCATGGTTCTGCCCGACGGGGGCAATGCCCTAAAGATCGACCTGGCCTCCAAGCCGGGAATTGGGGGAACGGATGTAATTTGGGCAAGGGGGCTGCCCGGCAAGGACGCCCCGGAAAGCTCCGGAAAGCTGATTGCAGAATCAGTGTTATGTAAACTTAATCAAGGAGAATCAGTATGAATATCGGATTTGCCATGTGTGGCTCTTTTTGCACCTATGCACAGGTGTTTCCCGTGATGGAAGCCATAGCCGCCGCCCATCATGTGATTCCCATTTTTTCGCAAGTTAGCTGCACCGTTGACAGCCGCTTCGGCAAGGCAGCGGATCATTTCCGCAGAGCCGCAGAAATCTGCGGCCAGGAGCCTCTGCACACCATTGCGCAGGTGGAGCCCATTGGCCCCAAAAAGCTGCTGGACGTCCTGATCATTGCGCCCTGCACCGGGAATACTCTGGCAAAGCTTGCCCACAGCATTGCGGACGGCCCGGTGACCATGGCCGCCAAAAGCCATCTGCGCAACGGCAGGCCGGTGCTGATCGCCGTATCCACCAATGACGCATTGGCCGGTGCGGCAGAAAACATCGGCAAGCTGCTGGCAAGGCGGCACTACTATTTCGTGCCCTTTGGGCAGGATGACGCTGTAGGAAAACCCACCAGCCTGGTGGCGGATTTTACAAAGATCCCGGACGCCCTGGAGGCTGCGCTGATTGGGCGGCAGCTGCAACCGCTGCTCATATAAAAAACGGGAGGGGTAATCCCCTCCCGTAAATTTTTAGATGTTTGCCAGTTCCTTCAGCTGGGGAACCAGATCCAGCTGCTCCCAGGGCAGCTCTGCCACGCCGAAGTGGCCTACCATGGCAGTCTTGCCGTAGATGGGACGGCGCAGATCCAGCTTGCGGATAATGCCGCCGGGGGTCAGATCGCAGGTCTTGCGAAGCAGGGCGGTCATTTCCTCGTCGCCGATCTTGCCGGTGCCGTAGCTGTTCACACGGACAGACACGGGCTCTGCCACGCCGATGGCGTATGCCAGCTGCACCTCCACCTGCTCAGCCAGGCCGGCTGCCACCAGGTTCTTGGCCATGTAACGGGCCATGTACGCACCGGAGCGGTCCACCTTGGTGGGGTCCTTGCCGGAGAAAGCACCGCCGCCGTGGGAGAAGTAGCCGCCGTAGGTATCCACGATGATCTTACGGCCGGTCAGACCGGTATCGCCGTTGGGGCCGCCGATGACGAAGTTGCCGGTGGGGTTAATATGGATATTGGGCACATCCTCAATACGGAAGCCGTAGTTCTCCAGCACAGGAGCAATGACGCCCTGGCGGATGTACTTACGCAGCTCTTCCATGGTGAAGTCCGCACTGTGCATGACGGACACGACCACGGTGTCAATGCCGATGACCTTACCCTGCTCGTCAAACTCCACGGAGACCTGGGTCTTGCCGTCGGGGCGGAGCAGATCGTTGCTGGCAATGCACTGGGTCAGACGGTTGGAGAGGGCGCGAGACAGTGCCACAGGCAGAGGCATCAGCTCGGGAGTATGGGTGCAGGCACCGCCGAACATCATGCCCTGGTCGCCTGCGCCGCCAACCTCGTCGTTGGTGCCCAGAGCGATATCTGCGGACTGGGTGTGGATCTTACAGACGATCTCAACAGTGTCGGCAGCGAACTCATCACCGGGAACGGTGTAACCGATCTTAGCGATAACTTCACGGGCAACAGCTTCATAATCCACCTGCGCCTTGGTGGTAATC
>JAZNHQ010000137.1:0-5419 GCA_045577035.1 Faecousia sp.
ATGATGGTTAATAACATGCTCAGAATTTGTATAAACTTCTTTGACATTTTAGGTCACTCCTTTCAAAATTCCCCGGATATTTAGGGTATTTTAAGTATAGCATTGACCTTATGTCGAAACTTGTCATTTCCTGTCGAAACATAATATAGGCTACTGCAAATTCAATAGTAAAAGGAGGATCAAGCGACCCTCCTCTACTAATCCAAATATTATTTTTTCTGATCAGCGGCGATGATTCGTTTCATGGCTTCAATGCCGACCTTGATGGCACCGGAGGTATCCTCGGTCATGGGCATTGTCATGCCAAGCTTCTCACGCTCCTGGTTCCACACTGCATGGAAACAGCTGCCGCAGCGAACACCCAAAGCCGCTGCCACTACGAACAGTGCAGCAGATTCCATTTCACTGGCCTTAACGCCCAGGCGTTTCCAGGATTCCCATTTCTGTTCCAGTTCATAATAAACAGGAGATTTTGTGGGGGCGTGCTGACCGTAGAAGGAATCTTTACATTGTACCACGCCAGTGTGAGTACGATAACCCAAATCCTCACTGGCAGCCTTCAGCGCCGCGGTAATATCAAAATCGGGAACAGCCGGGAATTCGATGGGCGCATACTCCATAGAAGTATGCTCAAACCGAATAGCACCGGTAGCAACGATCACGTCACCGGGCAGTACATCCAGGTCGATGCCGCCGCAGGTACCGATACGGATAAAGGTATCCGTACCAATGGCAGCCAGCTCTTCCATCGCAATAGAAGCAGAAGGGCCACCAATACCGGTGGAGCAGACAGAGACCTTCTCTCCCAGCAAAGTGCCGGTATAAATGTTATACTCCCGATTCATACCAATATGAACAGGGTGGTCAAAATGGCTGGCAATGGCTTCGCAGCGACCGGGATCACCGGGCAGGAAGCAGTATCGACCTACATCGCCCTCTTGACAGCGAATATGAAACTGCATGCCAATATCTTGCATAACAAGGCCTCCTTGTAAAAGATAGATTAATGATAGCAAAAAAGTGGGGATTTTGCAACTATGAGAAAAGGCTCACTTGGTTGGTTTCCGGCATATCGTTAAATGCACCGGCATCCTTGAGCATTTGAATATGTGTCTTAGACACCTTGGGACAAGCAGCAGCGACTTCTTCTACAGAAAGGAACTGTCGTCCTTCCCTGCCGTTCATCAGATCCATGGCAGCATTCTCGCCCAGGCCGGAAACGGAAACAAAGGGCGGACGAAGCTTGCCGTCTTCAATCAGGAACTTGGTTGCATGACTCTTATAAAGATCCAGCGGCAAGAATTCAAAACCTCGCAGATAGAATTCATATACAACCTCCATAGTTGTAAGCAGGTCTTTATCCTTATCCGTTGCCTGTTCATTGCCGTCAATGGCATCAATATTGGCCTTCAAAGAATCCATACCGCCGCACATGAGCTCAGAGTCAAATCCGCCCTTTTGGCTTCTGCGGTAAAAATAAGCCGAATAGAACGCCAAGGGATGATAGACCTTAAACCAGGCGATACGGAATGCCATCATAACATAAGCAACTGCGTGAGCCTTGGGGAACAGATACTTGATCTTTTTACAGGAGGTAATGTACCATTCCGGAACACCGGCCTGCTTCATTTCATCCTCTGCACCATCGGGAAGTCCCCTGCCCTTACGGACAGACTCCATGATCTTAAAAGCACGCTTCTCCGGCAAGCCGCAGGAGATCAAGTAGATCATAATATCGTCACGACAGCCGATGGTCTGATCCACCCGGGCAGTTCCGGAAACGATCAGATCCTTTGCATTGCCCAGCCACACATCCGTGCCATGAGTATAGCCGGAAATACGAACAAGAAAGTCAAACTTTGTAGGCTTGGTATCCAAAAGCACTTCACGGGTGAAACGGGTATTGAATTCCGGCACAGCCACAGCGCCTGTGGGGCCTAACAGCTTATCGTTTTCATATCCCAACACCTTGGAGGATGTAAAAATGGACATAGTATTCTTATCATCCAACGGAATGGTTTTGGCATCCACACCGGTCATATCCTCCATCATGCGGATCATGGTGGGATCATCATGGCCCAACATATCCAGCTTCAGAAGGTTTTCTTCCATGGAGTGATATTCAAAATGGGTGGTAATCTGGTCGGAATTGGGGTCATCTGCAGGATGCTGAACAGGACAGAAATCCCAGATTTCATTTTCCTGGGGAATAACCACCAGGCCGCCGGGATGCTGACCGGTGGTGCGGCGAACGCCTACACACCCTGCTGCCAAGCGGTTTTCTTCCGCCTTGCCCACAGCTTGACCACGCTCTGAAAGATACTTCTTCACATAACCAAAGGCAGTTTTCTCTGCCACTGTACCAACTGTTCCCGCACGGAACACATGAGATTTACCAAACATCTCCGTACAATAAGCATGCGCACGAGCCTGGTACTCACCGGAGAAGTTCAAGTCAATATCCGGTACCTTATCACCGCCAAAGCCCAGGAACGTTTCAAAGGGAATGTTGAATCCGTCCTTTTCGAACTTTGTGCCGCACTTGGGGCAGGTGGCATCGGGCAAGTCTGCGCCGCACTGATACCCTTCGGGGATATCGAATGTGGAGTACTTACACTCCGGATTGGGACAACGGTAATGGGGCGGGAACGAGTTAACCTCTGTAATGCCCGACATATAGGCAACAATGGACGAACCGACAGAGCCACGGGAGCCAACCAGATAGCCATGCTCCAAAGAATTCTGTACCAGTTTCTGTGCAGACATATAGATCACATCATAGTGACAGCTGATAATGTCGTTTAACTCTGTTTCCACGCGTTTAACCATCAGTTCCGGAGGATTTTCACCGTAAAGTCTGTGCAGCTTACCGTAGACCAAATCCTTTAGATCTTCCACAGAGTTCTCGATGGACGGTGCAAACAGATTATGGGGCACAGGACGAACAACATCGCACATATCTGCGATCAAGTTAGAGTTCGTGACCACGATCTCATGGGCTTTTTCCTCGCCTAAGTACGCAAACTCCCGGAGCATCTCATCGGTAGAGCGCAAATACAAAGGATTGGGCTTATCCGCATCATCAAAGCCCTTGCTGGCCAACAAAACATGACGGTAGATCTCATCCTCAGGATTCAAGAAATGCACGTCACCGGTAGCCACAACGGGCCTACCCATTTCTTCACCGATCCGGACAATGGTGCGGTTGAAATCCCGCAGTTGCTCTTCGTCCTTGGCGATGGTTTCACCGTTTTTGTTCTTTTCCAGCATAAAGCGGTTATTGGAGATGGGCTGCACCTCCAAATAATCATAGAAGGATGCAATACGCTTCAGTTCTTCATCGCTGGCGCCCTTGATAACCGCCTGGAACAATTCGTTATTTTCACAGGCAGAGCCAATGATCAAGCCTTCACGCAGCTTGATCAGTTCAGATTTAAAAATTCTGGGCACGCGCTTAAAGTATTTGAGATTGGCATCGGAAAGCAGATGGTACAAATTACGCAGGCCCATCTGATTCTTTGCAAACAGAATAATATGCTGGGCATGACGGCTGTCGCCTCTGCTCTGAGAACGAAGACTTTCCATTGCCGGATTGATACTCTGCAGGGTATGTACTCCCATCTCCTGCAGGGTCTGCATATGCTTTGCCATAATCAAACCGCAGGTCAAGGCATCGTCTGCTGCCCTATGGTGGCTAAACTCGGGTAAACTCAAGGCATCTGCCACAATGTTCAGCTTGTGCCTGTTCAAATGAGGCATCAAATTCTGAGACAGCACCAATGTATCCACAGAAGTAAAGCCATAGTCATATCCGAGGTTATTACAGGCGGCACGAATAAAGCCCATGTCAAAATCTGCATTATGCGCCGCAAGCGGACGGTCTCCCACGAATTCTATAAACTTTGGGAATACCTCTTCCAGCTTAGGGGCACCGACAAGCATATCATCTGTAATACCTGTCAGATCTACAATTTCTTTTCTCAGCGGCTGTCCAGGATCCACAAAGGTTTGGAAGCGATCCAACTCTTTACCGTTTTTCATGCGGACTGCACCGATTTCGATAATGGTATCTTTCTTGTCAGAAAGACCGGTGGTCTCCAAATCAAAGCCCACGTACTCACCATCAAAATCAATTTCGCAGTTACCCTTAACAACGATCTTATCGTCCACATCATTGACATAGTAACCTTCACAACCGTAAAGGATCTTGATCGTTTCATCCGTACCTGCAACCTTGGGCGCACCCTTCCAATCTTCCACCACATGCAGTGCATCCGTAAAGGATTGTACGCAGCCATGGTCAGTAATGGCAATGGCCTTATGCCCCCAAGCGGCTGCTTGCTTAATGGCAGCCTTGGTGTTGGTAAGTGCATCCATATTGCTCATAATGGTATGCAAATGTAATTCCACACGCTTACCGTTTTCGGCGGTATCCTGGCGTTTGGGCATACTGCCGGGCATGATTGCAAAGGGCTTCAGCACAGTTTCATTGGTAAAATTATCTACCTGCAGTTTGCCCTGCACCTGAATCACAGAGTCATCAGTGACAGCATCCAAAATGGGCTTTGCTTCCCTGTTTTCCATGAAACGGCTGACCCGTACGGAGGACGTATTATCCGTCATATCAAAATTAATAACCCACGCATTGCGCTTGGTAAGCTCCTTGTGTTCCACCTTGAATACTCTGCCCTGCACGATCACAGTTCCCATATTTAAGTCCAGGGTATTCATGGGGGTTACATTACCCCGGAAGGGCTTGCCAAAAATTGCATCGGATTGCTGCACCGGAGAATCCTTTTTTACTACAGGATTGTATTTCGGCAGCTTATCCATCAAATCAGAACGCATCTTTTCCATAGCCTCATATAACGCCTCACCGGAAAGCGCATGCGTAGAATGAATTTCAATGGATACATCGCAGGCAAATCTTTCCTTCAGTTCATTGCATACATATGGAAGGAGTTCCTCCAGAGCATCTTTACCGTTAGCTTTCAGCTCCACAATCAGCTTCCCATCTTCCCAATTCCAGGTTGCACCTGCCAAAATGCCACGAGCCATGGAATTACGACTGATAAACAGCTGTGCAAGCTCCTCCGGCTCCACAAGACGCAATTGATCGGCAGGATGCGTAGACACGATATCTACAATTCCCAGCCCATAAACAGCACCTATAGATCGTCCCATCTGATCCAGCTCGCGTTTGGGAATATATTTTTCAGAATGGATAGCAACAGACACAGAACGTTTTTGAGGATCAATATCTGCAGCAACGATAGCCGCCTGAGACAGTACCTCTTTCAGGTCTTCAGGCGGCTCGTAATCCGGAAACATATTTAAAAATAAAATCTCTTTGTTCATTTTATAGTTCTTTAATCTTTCTTAATAACGCAGGTAACAGTTCATCGTAGGGCAGCTTGCA
>JAZNHQ010000138.1:0-6676 GCA_045577035.1 Faecousia sp.
CTGAGCAATGTGCGCTATACCCTTCACTTGGTATATGGCAGGGACGATCTGCTTCGTGTATCCAACCGGGAAAACGGTGGTGCCCATGTGGAACTTTGGATTCCTGACCAGGAGGTAGAAAAATGAAACTGTTGATATGCGATGACGATATCTCCACGGTCGATGTGATCCAGACCCAGATCCGGGGAGAGGAACTGGGAATCAGTGTATTCCTGCGGGCTTACAACGGTGAAGTTGCCAAAGAAATTATCGCCAGAGAAAAACCGGAACTGATCCTATGTGATATTGGCATGCCGAAATGCAACGGCATTCAGGTTCTCAAATTCGTATACGAAAATCAGATCGAAACGGAATTTTCCTTTCTGACATGCCATGAGGATTTTGAATACGCGAAAACTGCCCTGCAATACGGTGCCAGCAATTATATCACCAAGCCCTTCGAAATGGACGAACTGCGCATCGCCCTGCAGCAAATGATAGCAAAGGTCCGCCATAAGAAACGGAATCAGCAGATACAGATGGATTCAACACTGAATAATGTGCTGCGGCAGATCAGCGATGGTATGTTCGGTACGGATAAACAGGCAATCCATTCATTGCTGAATCGCAACGGCCTTCAGCAGGAGGCGGGAAGCCGCTGGTATATGGTCGCATCCAGTACGGATCTGACGGATGTGGTTCGGGAAGCCTGGAGTCAGGAACTGCTGTTGTATACGCTGGGCCGACTCCACGATGAAACCTTGGTAGACTATATCGGTTCTGCATATACATTGGTTCACGCGGACGAACGGTTTCTGCGGTGCACCTGCTTTGTGCCGGAAAACAGCGGATCCAAAGCACTTTTGGAAGAACGGTGCAGAAAGCTGATGGATTTGTGCAAAAACCACACATCCTTAAATCCTGTGTTTCTGATCAGCGATCTGTTTCCGTTGTATGAAGCAAGTTTGGTGAAGAGCCGAATGCACAGTCGGATGCGAAAAATTCGTCTGTATGCCGGGAAAATCTTCTACCTTCAGGAGCCGGAGCCTATGGGTGATGCGATGCCGGCTTTTTTGGATATATCCCGGATTCACCACTATATCAAGAAAAATGAAGAAAAGAACTATCGGGAGTATATCCGCACGGTTGTGGATCAGCTGGCAGGGTCTGAAAACTACACCCGACAGGTTATGGATCATCTCCGACGGGAACTGATCCATGCCTTTGCAGCCTGCATCCGCGATAATGATATTCCGGAAAGTGAAATATTCTCCGACAGCAGAATCCATATGCTGGAAAAACAGGCGATCTGCAGTGCAGAGGATATGTGTCTATATGCTCAGGCCCTCTTTGATGAAGTGGCGGATCGCATCAGAGAATTGATGGACTCTGACGATATTATCAATCGGGTGGAAAACTATATCCGCGACCACTTCCGGGAGAATATCAATCGGGAGGATGTGGCAGCTATTGCCTACATCACACCGAACTATCTGTCCAAGCAGTTCCGAATCAAGAAGGGTATGAATCTGCGGGAATACATCAATCAGATCCGGATCGAAGAAGCCAAGCGGCTGCTACTGACAACCAATCTTTCTGTCAGCGAGGTGGCGGGTTTGTCCGGATATGAAAATATTTCCTACTTTTCCACGGTGTTCCGGAAATACACCGGCATGAGCCCTATCGATTGGCGGAATCTTGAAATTTCTGACGGAGAGAAAGTATGAAACTAAAAGACAGAGTGCGGGCCGACCGGGAAATCCTCCGGTCACTGGGCCGGGAAGAGCGGCTGCTATTCATCTGGGATTACTATAAGATCCCGATTCTGGCAGCGGTGTCTGCAATAGTTTTATTGGTGATGGTTCTGGTTTCTTGGGCTGGCAAAAAGGGTATTGCCATGTATGCGGTTTTTGTCAATTCCGATGCATCGGCTGTCCAGACCCAACCGGAACTTTTAAATGAAATGCTCAGTATCAGCGGCGTGGATATGGAAGGCAAAACCATCGATATCACCGCAGACCTGACTTTGGGTAAAGATTACAGCAATGAAACGGATGGAACAACAATTCAAATTCTGGCATCCTTGTTCGGCATCAGCGGACTGGATGTGTTTGCTGCAGAGGTGGAAACATTTGACCGCTATGCGGTGCAGGATGCTTTCGTGGATTTGTCCTTGTTTCTAGAGCCGGAGTTGTATGAAAAGAAGGGCTGCGTGCCCTATTGGTACACGAATGGCGACGGCCATGAAATTCTGGGCGGCTTGATTCTGAAGCCCGGTTCCGCGCTCCATATCGCGGGCTACTATCATGGGGACGTGGTCATCGGTGTAGCGGCCAACGCACAGAATCTTGATGAAGCGGTCGCCTTCGTACGGCAGCTTCTTGAGGAAGTTGATTAGAAAATGAGAATCCCGGTGTACATTTTTTAATGTACAAACCAGACGGGCAAGGTATGATGATTGTAACCATATGATAAGGAGTGATAGTATGCCCCAACGTGGTACGACGGCTGTTTCGGAATATGATGATATTCTGGCGCAGCGCAAAAAGCTTCGCAAGACGGAAGAGCGCAAGAAGAATCTGCCTCTGTACCTGATGATGGTCCCGGGCTTGATTTATCTGATTGCCAATAACTACCTGCCCATGTTTGGTATCTTGATCGCATTCAAGAAAGTGAATTATGCTGTGGGCATTTTCCAGAGCCCCTGGGTAGGTCTCGACAACTTCGAGTTCCTGTTTAAGACCAAGGATGCCTGGCTGATGATCCGCAACACCGTTTGCTACAACCTGGTTTGGATTGTGATCGACCTGATCATCGCGGTGTTCATCGCTATCTGTATGGCGGAAATTTCCTCCCGGAAAGCAGCGAAGGTGATCCAGCCGGTTATCTGCTTCCCCTCCATGGTTTCCGCGGTTCTGCTGTCTTTCATCGTGTACGCCTTCCTGAGTGTTTCCTATGGCTATCTGAACACCACAGTGATGGCAGACAAGCCCGTGAACTGGTATGCCACGGCTAAATACTGGCCCATTATTTTGACCATTGTTCACTTGTGGCAGAATGCAGGCCAAAGCTCCATTGTCTATATGGCCAGCATCGGCGGCATTGACAAGAGCCTTTACGAATCCGCCCGTCTGGACGGCGCCGGCAAGTGGGCCCAGATCCGCCACATTACACTGCCCATGCTGAAGCCCATGATCATTCTGATGACCCTGATGGCTGTGGGCCGTATCTTCAACTCCGACTTCGGTCTGTTCTATCAGGTTCCTCTGGGAAGCGGCCTGCTGTACTCCACCACCCAGACCATCGACACCTATGTCTACCGGTCTCTGCTGGAGATGAACAACGTCAGCATGTCTTCCGCAGCCAGCGTGTTCCAGGCAATTATCGGTTTTGTTCTGGTTCTGGTGTCCAATATGCTGGTGACCGTTGTTGATCCTGACAATGCTCTGTTCTAAGGAGGTGGGACTATGAATAAAGTGACTGCTCGTAAAGGTCCCACTGTCCGGGACGAAAAAGGTTTCCATTATTTCGCGCTGGTTCTGATGACCTGTCTGGCCATCTTCTGTGTCATTCCCTTTATCCTGATGATCTCTGTGTCCTTCTCTTCCGAAGCCGCACTGGTCAAGGGCTATAAGTTCATCCCCCAGGAGTTCTCTGCCTCTGCCTATGAGTATCTGTGGCTGAAGCGGGCAACCATTCTCCGTGCTTACGGCCTGACCATTCTGATCACTGTGGTGGGCACCGCAACCAATCTGATTCTGACCTCTCTGTTTGCGTATCCCCTGAGCCGGAAGGACTTTAAGCCCCGGAATCTGTTTGCGTTCATTCTGTTCTTCTCTGTGCTGTTCAACGGCGGTATGACCTCCAGCTATATTATCTGGACCCGTCTGTTCCATATCAAGGACACGGTCTGGGCATATCTGCTGCCCGGCACCCTGATGACCGGTATGAGCGTCCTGATGGTACGTAACTACTACAGCGCCAACATTCCCTACGCAATCGTGGAGGCTGCCCGCATTGACGGCGCCAGCGATATGAAGATTTATACGGGCATCATGGTTCCTCTGTCCAAGCCCGTTATGACCACCATCGGCCTGTTTGCGGCTCTGGGCTACTGGAACAACTGGACCAACGGTCTGTACTATATCACCGACCCCAAGCTGTACACCATTCAGGTTTACCTGAAGAAGCTGATGGACTCCATCCAGATGCTGAAAACCACCGATCTGGCAGGCGAGGCAGCCATGCTTGCCATGCGCGCCCTGCCTACGGAAAGCGCCCGTATGGCCATTGCCATCATTGCCATTCTGCCCATCCTGATGGTCTATCCCTTCATTCAGGGTGAACTAATCAAGGGTATGGTCGTCGGTGGCGTCAAGGGTTAAGGAGGTTCTCAAATGGATTATCGGAAACCTTTTGAAACTGCAACACCCGAAGCTGTAGGCATCCACAGCGAGGATATTCTGAGCTACATCGAAGCGCTGGAAAAGAGCCAAACCGAGATGCACGGCCTTATGATTATGCGTCACGGCAAACTCTGCACCCAGGGCTGGTGGGCACCCTTTGGGCCCAATGTGCGCCATGGCCTTCAGAGTCACACCAAGACTTATGCGGCCACCGCTGTGGGCATCGCCTATACGGAAGGTCTCTTAAAGCTGGACGAGCGGATCATTGACATCTTCCCGGAAGATGCCCCCGCTGAACCCAGCGAAAATCTGAAGCTTCTGACCGTCCGGGATGTGCTGTGCATGGGCTGTGGTATGGACACCATGCCCTGGCCCAGTGTGGACTGGATCAAGCAGTTCCTCCATACCCCTGTGGTACATAAACCCGGTACCACCTATATGTACAACTCCACCGGTTCCACCCTGCTGGGCGCCATCGTCCGGAAGAAGACCGGTCTGGGTCTGCACGATTACCTGACACCCCGGCTGTTCAACAAGATTGGCATCGATCATGAGAACCTGCGCTGGATGTGCATGCCCGACGGCATGGAAGTGGGCGGCGGCGGACTGTTTGCCACCACTGAGGATAATTTCCGACTGATGAAGCTGTATGCTGACGGTGGCGTGTGGGAAGGGGAGCGGATCCTTGCTGAAGACTATGTGAAGCTGGCAGTTTCCAACCAGAATGATTCTGCTTCCGAAGCAAAGGTTAATCCTCCCGCAAAAGACAATTTCCTGGGCTACGGTTTCCAGATCTGGATGTGCCAGCCTAAGGGAGCTTACCGTGCCGACGGCGCCATGGGACAGTTCACCATTGTCCTGCCGGAGCAGGATATGATTATCGGCATCACCGAACCCGCAGGCGGTGCCCACTGGGCTCAGACCACACTGGACATTACCTGGGAGTTTGTGGCCAAGGTCACAAGCCGGGATGCACTGCCGGAGAATCCGGAAGCACAGGATGCACTGAAGCGGAAGCTGAGCCGCCTGAATATCGGTAATCCTCCCTGCCAGCCCTTCAGTCCTCTGGTAAAGCAGGTGTCCGGCAATACCTACGAACTGGTATCCGGAACCTTTACACCCTTCTCCGGTAACTTCATGAACGGTCAGGGCCCCGACAACATCAAGAACTTCTCTCTGGAGTTCGATGTGTACGGCTGTGTCTGGAATCTGGAGACTGTCTCCGGCCGGAAGGAATCCGTGCGGATCAGCACCAACGGCACCCGGTTCAGTAACCTGCTGGGCACTCTGAAGGACGAGCATCAGCTGTACCTGTGTGACGGCTGGTGGCCGGAAGAGAACACCTTTGAGATGCACTGCCGCTGGGTAGAGACCTGTCTGGAGGATACCTACGTGCTGAAGTTTGATGGTGATGAGATCCACGTCACCGCAAGCAACAATTCTCCCTGGAATATGATGGGTAAGGAACCTGTTGTTGCAAAGCTTGTCAAATAAGGAAAAAGATAATATAATAGGGCATGATCCTTCGCAGGATTATGCCCTATGACTTTACAAGGAGGGTATTATGGGAAAACGATTTGATACATTGCTGTTCCCCGGCGGAAAGAGCAGAGCCTTTACTTTGAGCTATGACGACGGTGTGCGGCAGGACCGCCGGCTGGCGGAGATGTTCCGCAAATACGGTGTCAAGGGTACCTTCAACATCGGCTACGGTGTGCTGGGTCATCAGGAGATCGCCCGGATTCCCGGTCTGCCGGTAACAGATGTGTCCAGACTCGAGGTTAGCGAAGTGGCGGATGTGTATGTGGGACAGGAAATTGCCGGTCACGGACTGTACCACTCCGCGCTGGATACCATCGGCACACCCCTTGCTATGTATGAGGTATCCGAGGACAAGCGCCAGCTGGAAGCCATTGCAGGCAAGCCTCTGAAAATGTTTGCCTATCCCTTTGGCACCTATAATGATGAGGTCATCGACATTCTGCGCCTTGCCGGATATCAGGGCGCCCGCACTGTGATCTCTACCTATGATTTTAAAATTCCGGAGAACTTTCTGATCTGGAATCCTACCTGCCACCATGACGATGAAAAGCTGATGGAACTGGCCGACCGGTTCCTGAACGGCTTTGCCTTCGGCCCCATGCTGTTCTACGTCTGGGGTCATGCCTACGAGTTTGACGGACGCCAGAACTGGGACAAGATGGAGAAGTTCTTGGAATACATCAGCGGCCATGAGGATACCGTCTGGTATGCCACGAACGGCGAAATCATTAAGTCGGATCGTAGCCATG
>JAZNHQ010000139.1:0-6376 GCA_045577035.1 Faecousia sp.
GCGAGCATCAGTTCGAGCATTTCTTCACAGAGCTTGCCAACGAGTTCCCGGACCGTGTGGCTGCCAAGATCACCTTTGACCTGGGCCTGGCCTCCCGGATCTACGCCGGCGGCGACATCTATCTGATGCCCTCCAAGAGCGGGCCTTGCGGCTTGAGCCAAATGAACGCCATGCGTTATGGTACCGTGCCTGTGGTACATGCCACCGGCGGCTTGAAGGACACCGTTCCTCCCGTGAACGCAAACGGCGAGGACGGCCTGGGCTTCACCTTCCAAAGCTATAATGCTGACGATTTCCTGGGTGCTTTGAAGCGCGCTCTGGATCTGTACCAGCACAATCCCGACGGTTTCCGCGCACTGCAGTACCGGGATATGTGCCAGGATTTCAGCTGGAATGTACCTGCCGGTCGTTATATGGAGCTGTTCCACAAAATGTTGGGCTGGTAAATCATTCAAATCAAAAACCGGAGCAAACGCTCCGGTTTTTTCTTGACTTTTCCCCGTTTTCCTTTACACTATATTTGTTGAATATAATCTCTACAGGAGACGACTATGCGTATTTTGTTTGATTCCCGGCAGACCGCTTTTAAGGAGCCCTTTGGCACTTTGGTGCCCGGACAGGAATGTACTTTGCATATCCATATCCCCTCCCAGGTACAGGCCACCCGGGTGGAATGTGTATTCTATGCTGACGGCTGTCATGAGCCGGGCTTGAACGTTCCCTTTACCTATAAAATGAAGCGCGGCGCTTACGATATTTGGACAGGAAAGTTTTCTCTAACCGAGCCTGCTTTGTATTTCTATCATTTTACCGTCACCACCAAAACCGGCGGCTTCCGCCTGTTCAAGCAGGGACGCCACACCAATATGGAGGCCGGCGACCTGTGGCAGCTGACCTGCACCCCGGCGGATTTCACCACTCCGGACTGGGCCAAGGGCGCTACCATTTACCAGGTATTCCCCGACCGCTTCTATCGCAGCGGCAAATGTGATCTGACCGGCAAGCTGCAGCCCTATACGGTCCACGAGGATTGGTATGAGGAGGTGGATTGGCGCCCCACACCCGAAGGCATTGTGCTAAACAACGATTTTTACGGTGGCAATTTTCAGGGCATCACTGAGAAGATGGACTATATTGCCTCCCTGGGAACCACCATTTTGTATTTGAATCCCATCAGCAAGAGCTTTTCCAGCCACCGCTACGACACCGGCGATTACAAAACCCCCGACCCCATGCTGGGTACCATGGCAGACTTCAAAAAAATGTGCGATGCCGCCCATGCCCGGGGCATCCGTGTGATTTTGGACGGCGTGTATTCTCACACCGGCTCCAACAGCCTGTACTTTGACAAGGAGCGTACCTTTGGCGGAAAGGGTGCATACTGCAGCCCCAATTCCCCTTATTACAGCTGGTACACCTTCCACCGCTACCCCAATTCCTACAACTGCTGGTGGAATTTCGATACCCTACCCACGGTCAATAAAATGGATCCGGAATTTGTGAAGTATATCATCACCGATGAGGGTTCCGTGGTGGCCTACTGGCTGCGTGCCGGCGCTGACGGCTTCCGCCTGGATGTGGCAGACGAGCTGCCCAACGAATTTCTGTATCTGCTGAAAAAGCGCATCCGTCAGATCAAGCCTGACGCCTACCTGCTGGGCGAGGTTTGGGAGGACGCCTCCAACAAAGAGGCCTACGGTGTCCGCCGCCGCTATTTCGTGGACGGCACACTGGATAGCTGCATGAACTACCCTTTCCGTACTGCCATTTTGAACTTCCTGAAGGATCGGGACGATGGCCGCGGTCTGGAAGAGACGGTCATGACCATTGCGGAAAACTATCCGCCCCAGGTCTTCGCCTGTAACATGAACCTGTTGGGCACCCACGACACCGCCCGAATCCTTACCACTCTGGTAGACGAATTTGACGGCAGCCGTGAGGAAAAAGCCGCCCGGCACCTGTCCAGAAGCCAGTGGATCGTGGCCCATGAGCGGCTTTTAATGGCATCCTTCCTGCAGTATATGCTGCCCGGCTCTCCCAGCCTGTACTACGCAGACGAGACTGGCATGGAGGGCTACAAGGATCCCTTCAACCGCCGCACCTACCCCTGGGGTCACGAAGATCCGCAGCTGTTGGCCCATCATCGGCAGCTGGGTGTCCTTCGCAAAAACCATGAGGCTCTGCGGCTGGGTGATATTGAATTCTTCCAGGCAGGTGACCAAAAGCTTGGCTTTATCCGCAGTCTGAACGGCAAAAAATACCGCATATATATCAACCGCAGCGGTGATGCCTGGGACATTCCCTCCGGTCGCATGCTCTACGGTCATAACCTGCACACCGTAGCACCGGAATGGCTGAGCCTGGCTCCCATGGGCTTCTGCATTACGGAGGACTGATATGGAAAAAGAATCTTTCCTCAGTGGCTACTGCCGAAACATTGACGACAGCCGTATGGTGGTAGTCGTTACAGAAAACGGTGAACTTTTGGAGGTAGACTGCGATTACGGTACTTGCCCCCACGCCCCAAACTGCACCATCGCCCAAAAAATCCGTGAACTAACACAAGCATAATAAAAACCCGTCGGTTTGAAACCGACGGGTTTTTTGTTATAGACTAAAGCTTTGGGGCAGCAGATCTGCCAAAGTGAAACTTTGCAGGCCACCGCCGTCTTTATGCAGATGGATCACAAAATCATTTTTGCAGAACTCCCGCATGACCTGGCGGCATACACCGCAGGGTGGGAACTGCCCGGTGATCACTCCGTCCTTGCCGCCGCATACGGCAATGGCGGTAAAATCCCGGTGTCCATCATAAATGGCCTTGAAAAAGGCGGTGCGCTCCGCGCAGATCGTAGGCGAATAGGCGCTGTTTTCCACATTGCAGCCCTGGTACACCGTACCGTCAGCGCACAGCAGCGCTGCACCCACCTTATAGCCGGAATAGGGCGAATAAGAATGCCCCATGGCCTCCACAGCCAATTCCATTAACTTTTCAGGGGTCATAGTATGCCTCCTTTACGAAGGATCAGTTGACATAATAAGTTTACAATAATATCAACACAGCATTTTAGGTTTACATAATCAGTTTACGATAATCTCTTTTGCAAAGCTTTCGCCGGGGGTATCCAGCTCCACATTCAGAAGTTCCGCCACGGTGGCGGCAATGTCCGCGAAGCTTTTCCGGGTACCCAAATCCACAGGCCGCACCTTTTTGCCCAGTACCAACAGGGGGACATACTCTCTGGTATGGTCGGTGGTGGCAGCGTAGCCGGGGTCACAGCCGTGGTCAGCGGTGATCATCAGAATATCGTCCTCCCCCAGCTTGGGCAGGAAATCCCCCAGCCAGGCATCAAACTCCGTCAGGGCGTTGGCGTAGCCGTCAATATCCCGGCGGTGGCCATACTGCATATCAAAGTCCACCAGGTTCACAAAGCACAGGCCCTCCCAATCCTGGGCGGCGTAATGATCCGTGTGTGCCATGCCATCGGCATTGGATTTGTTGTACACATGCTCCGTTGTGCCGATGCCTGCGAAAATATCATGGATCTTACCCACACCGATGGAAGCCTTGCCCGCTTCCTGCAGTGCCACCAGCAAGGTTTTTGCCGGAGGCTCCAGGGAGTAGTCATGGCGGTTAGCGGTGCGCTTGAAGCTGCCGGGCTGACCCACAAAGGGTCGGGCGATCACACGGCCCACGCCGTGCTTGCCCTTGAGAAGATCCCGGGCAATGTGGCAGTACTCATACAGCTTTTCCAGCGGTACGATCTCCTCATGGGCGGCGATCTGGAATACAGAATCCGCAGAGGTGTACACGATCAGATCGCCGGTGCGCATATGCTCCTCACCGTATTCCTCAATGACCGCTGTGCCGGACCAGGGCGCATTGGCAAGCACACCTCTGCCGGTGGCCTGACAGAAGGGCTCCAAAACCTCCTCCGGGAAGCCCTCCGGATAGGTGGGCAAAGGCTCCGGGGATACAATACCGGCGATCTCCCAATGGCCAATGGTGGTATCCTTACCCATGGACTGCTCCTGCAATCTGGCATAGGCACCCATAGGGCTGCCGGTCTTTTCCAGGCAGGACACGCCCTGAATATTACCCAGGCCAGCCTTCACCATATTGGGGATCTGCAGCTTTGCAGACTTGGCACAGGATGCCAGGGTGTTCACATCCACATCCCCAAAGTCCTTGGCATCGGGCATCTGACCGATACCAAAGGAATCCAAAACAACTAGGAACACACGTTTCACGGTCAAACGACCTCCTTACTACTGGTATTATTTTTGGCTTTCATGGTTTTCACAGATGCTATCAACCTTCTGCGGATAGAACCACATTGATTGGTTATATACTGAAATTGTTCTGTAGAAATCACATTCTTTCTATGCAACAATTCCATCCAGTATTCTGTTTCATAGCTTTCTTTTAATGCAATTTCCAGTTTGCTGATAAAATCCGCATTGCTTTGTGCATATCTTGCCTCAAAAATATTCGCGCCAATCGAAGATGATGAACGAATCAATTGATTCTTATATACAGAGCATCCGTTAATTTTGTCACACATATCTGAAATAATGATAGCAAAATCCAACGAATTCTCTCTAAGTTGATTTTTCTGGTCCATGAGATTCTCCTGTCGATATTTGAGCTTCGCTCAATCGATATTTTTTACTTCGTAAAAATCGATATATCCCTGCTCCTCAGGGATTCGATATGATATAAATCCCTATCGCCCCGCAGGGCATATCGAGTGCATAGCACATATCGATCCCCATAGGGGAATATCGAAAATCCCTTGAGGGATTTATATCGATGGAAAACCGGTTTACCGGTTTTCCATGGCAACAGCCACATCCAGCGCAACCTTCATCATTGCGGTAAATGCAGTCTGGCGCTCGGCGGCGGTGGTCTCCACACCCTTGAGGATGTGGTCAGAAATGGTGCAGATGCACAGGCCACGCTTGCCGTAACGGGCGGCGTTCATATACAGGGCAGCGGCTTCCATTTCCAGAGCCATAACGCCCATCTTCTTCAGGCCGTACACACTGTCCAGTCCCTCGGGCACATCCTTATGGTCGCCGTAGAACACATCGGAGGAATTGATATTGCCCACATGGTAGGTGGCGCCGTTGGCCTCGCAAGCCTTTACGGCCTCAGACAGCAATTCCCAGGATGCGATGGGAGCAAAGGTGCCGGGCAGGTGGAATTGGTTCTGCCAGGCAGAATCGGTGCAGGCACCCTGGCCGATGACGATATCATACAGGTTGATATGCTCCTGGATAGAACCGGCAGAGCCCACCCGGATAATATTCTCCACGCCGAAGAAATTAAACAGCTCGTGGGAGTAAATACCCATGGCAGGCATACCCATACCGGTGGCCATGACGGAAACCTTCACGCCCTTGTAGTAACCGGTGTGCCCCTGGACGCCACGAACATTGTTCACCAGCACAGCATTCTCCAGGAAATTATCTGCGATAAATTTTGCACGCAGGGGGTCACCGGGCAGCAGCACGGTCTTGCCGAAGCCGATATCGTCCAGAACATTAATATGAGGGGTTGCAGGATATTTAGACATAAACAGGATCTCCTTTCTTAGTAGCTGCCGTCATTTTTAGCAGCTTCGCCGGCTTCCATAGCCTTGGCCAGCTTCACCACACGGGAAGTGCCCAGGCGCTCTGCACCCAAAGCAATAAACTTTTCAGCATCCTCCAGGCTGGAAATGCCACCGGCGGCCTTGATCTTCACATTGGGGCCCACATGCTTTGCAAACAGCTCCACATCGTGGAAGGTAGCACCGGCGGTAGAGAAGCCGGTGGAGGTTTTGATGTAGTCAGCACCGGCCTCGGTGACCACCTTGCACATCTGGATTTTCTCTTCGTCGGTCAGCAGGCAGGTCTCAATAATGACCTTCAGCAACTTACCCTTACAGGCGGCCTTAATGGCACGGATCTCCTCGGTCAGTTGGGCCCACTTGCCGTCCTTGACCCAGCCGATGTTGATGACCATATCCACCTCATCGGCGCCGTTATCCACGGCATCGGAGGCCATGAAGCACTTGGAAGCAGTGGTGGCGTAGCCGTTGGGGAAACCGATGACGGTGCAGATAGCCAGCTTGTCGCCCACATATTCCTTAGCCTGCTTCACATAGGAAGCAGGGATGCATACAGATGCGGTGTTATACTTCATGCCATCGTCACAAATGGCCTTAATATCGCCCCATGTGGCCGCCTGACTCAGAAGCGTGTGATCGCACTTAGTAAGAATCTCTTTCAGTTCCATACTCATTCTCCTTATTAATGTTTGTGTAATTGAATAATCCGGTTTTCCCGGATGCCTCGGATATAGCACTTGTGGCACATGGCAATATAGGCG
>JAZNHQ010000140.1:0-5719 GCA_045577035.1 Faecousia sp.
CATTTTCAATGATGGTCTGACCGGGAAGCAGGCAGGCAGCCATGATAATATTCACCGTTGCGCCCACGCTGACCACGTCAAGACTGACCCGGTTGCCCTGCAGGCCATTGGGGCCGGGCTCCAGGTTTACATAATCTTCCGTTTCGACCACTTTTGCGCCCAATGCACGGAAGCCCTTAATATGCTGGTCAATGGGACGGGATGCAAAGTTACAGCCACCGGGCAAAGCCACACTGGCCTGGCCAAACCGGCTGAGCAATGCGCCCATCAGATAGTAACTGGCACGCATTTTCCGCACCAGCTCCGGATTGGGGTGGGTCTTATGGATATTGGTGCAATCCAGCTCCACAACGCCATTGTCTCCCCGCTGCACGATGGCACCCATATCCTCCAGGATATTCAGCAAAATGCGCACATCAGAGATATCCGGCACATTTCCAACGCGGCATTTGCCGCAAACCAGCAAAGCTGCCGGTAAAATCGCCACAGCCGCATTTTTTGCGCCGCTAACGGTAACGGTGCCATTAAGCGGTGTGCCGCCGATAATTTCATATTTAGCCAAGGAACAGTCACTCCTTGTGAAAATTCATTATAAACCTTATAAATTATATCATATTACATGAATTATGTAAAGTGCATTTTTATGGTTTTTTTAAGGAATTATCGCCGTAATCCTTTGGGATAATGATTTTTCAGACAATTGCCATCACCTTTTGCCCACCCAAGGGAGAATCCGTCCACACGAATCAGCGTCCAGCCACGGCTCGTTGCCGGGATCACATCCCCATGCATATACGCCAAAATCTCAGGACTGTCCCAGGAAAGATCCACCGTATTTTTGCACTGCCGCAGCCACAGCGCCAGAGCGTGGGCCGGTGCAAAACGATCCTTTTTCACCTGGCCCAACTCCAGGCCGGGACGCAGCACCTTAATGCCCCGCAGGCAGGGCAATTCCTCCGGGGCCCAGTACAGGCTCTGACCAAAGCTGATGGCCTTGCCTTTGGGCAAAGTAATATCCATTTCCCGGGAAAACGCCGTCCATTCCCTGGGAAGCGGCTGTGCTTTTTCGGACGCTATATCCCCTTCGGTGCCATGGCTCTTTCGCAGCACTGCCGCAAAATGCCCCTCGCCCAACAGCTTATGGGGCCACATACGGAAAGAGCCGTCGGGGCCCGGTGTAAACCAGGGCGCAGAGATCTCCTCCGGGGTGAATTCCGGATGCCGCTGCAAAAAGCTGCCAATGGCTTCCTCGTTTTCCTCCGGGGCAAAGGTACAGGTGGAATACACCAATCTGCCGCCGGGACGTACCAGCATGGCACCGGAATCCAGAATTTCCGCCTGCCGGCGGGCGCACATACGCACCGTTTCCGGGCTCCAATCCGTTACCGCAGCCTCTGCCTTGCGGAACATACCCTCTCCGGAACAGGGGGCATCGATCAGTACACGGTCAAAAAATCCCGGGAAGCTTTGGGCAAGCTTTTGGGGATGCTCATTGGTCACCAGCGCATTGGCAACACCCATCCTTTCAATATTGCGGCTGAGGATCTTTGCCCGCTTGGGATTGATCTCATTGCACAGCAAAAGCCCCTCCCCTGCCATCCGTCCGGCAATTTGGGTGGTCTTGCCGCCCGGAGCAGCGCACAGGTCGCAAATCTTTTCCCCGGGCTGGGGATCCAAAAGCGCCACCGGCGACATAGCACTGGCCTCTTGTAAATAGTATACGCCGGCCTCATGGAAGGGGTGCAGGCCGGGTCTGGCCTCCGGATCATAATAATATCCCATGCTCTCCCAGGGGACAGGCTCTTTCACAAAGGGCAGCCGGGGGCGTTCCCCTTTCAGGGGATTAAAGCGCAGAGCCACCGCCCGGGGGCGTTCCAGGCTTTCCATAAACGCCGGGTATTCTGATCCCAGCTGTATTTTCATTCTCTCCAAAAATGCTTCCGGAAACATAGACACCGTCCTTTCAGATTCCGATTTATCGTGCTGTTATTTCGATGCGTTGTAGGGACCGGCGTCCTCGACGGTCCGTTACCGCAGTGCGTGATTGCGGACCGTCCGGGAGGCCGGTCCCTACAAAGGGTGTGCGATAAATTGGAATTTGGCTAATTAAAAAGCGGCGCAGAGTTCTGCGCCGCTTTTTGGTAATTAATCTTCGTTCTTGGCCTCGTCGATGATCTTCTGCTGATTGGCCTTGGGCACTTCCTCATAACGCTCGAAGGTCATGGTGAAGGAACCTCTTGCCTGGGTCATTGCACGCAGGTCAATGGCGTAGCTGCCCATCTCAGCCATGGGAACCTCAGCCTCCACGATGGTGTTGCCCTCGTGGTCGGGGTTCATGCCCATAACACGGCCGCGGCGCTTGTTCAGATCGCCGATCACATCGCCCATGTAGCTGTCGGGAATGGTGACAGCCAGGGAGCCGATGGGCTCCAGCAGGGTGGGCATAGCGTTGGGCATAGCCTCCTTAAATGCCAGGATGGCGGCCAGCTTAAATGCCATTTCATTGGAGTCCACAGGGTGGTAGGAGCCATCGTACAGGGTGGCCTTCAGGTTGACCATGGGGTAACCTGCCAGGGGACCCTTCTGAACGGCTTCCTGGATACCCTTTTCAACAGCGGGGTTGAAGTTCTTGGGCACAGCGCCGCCAACAACTTCCACATTGAAGATCAGATCGTCCTGCTCTTCCTGGGGCTCAAAGCGAACCCAAACATCACCGAACTGGCCGGAACCACCGGTCTGCTTCTTGTGACGGCCGTGGGCTTCCACCTTTTTCTTGATCTTCTCACGGTAAGCAACCTTAGCCGGAGACAGAACTGCATCCACGCCAAAGCGGCTCTTCAGCTTTGCTACCAGCACGTCGATCTGCTGATCACCGGCACCGGACAGCACCAGCTGACGGGTCTCGGCATTGTTGACCAGGGTGAAGGAGGGATCTTCCTCGTTCAGACGGTTCAAGCCGGAGCCAACCTTTTCTTCCTGGCCCTTGACCCTGGGAGCAATGGCCATGGAGTAGCAGGGCTCTGCATAGGGGATGCCCTTAAGGCTGACCACCTTACGGGGGTCACACAGGGTATCGCCGGTCTTGACCTTGTCCATCTTGCCGATGGCACCGATATCGCCGCAGCTCAGGCACTTGACCTCGGTAGCCTTCTTGCCGCACATGGCGTACAGACGGCCCAGCTTCTCGGTCTCGCCGGTGCGGGCGTTGACCAGAGTGGTGTCGGAGGTAATGTCGCCGGACAGAACCTTCACGAAGGAGTACTTGCCGTACTGGTCGGAAACGGTCTTCCAAACGAAGGCTGCGGGCACGCCGCCGGGAGATACTACGAACTCCTCCGTAGTGCCGTCGGCCAGAGTAGCCTTATGGTAGTTGCCCTCAATGGGGTTGGGCAGCAGGTCGATAATGTGATCCATGAGCATCAGGCTGCCCAGGCAGGTCACGCCGGAGCCGCAGAACACTGGGAACATGGTACGATCCAGAACGCCGCTGTGCATGCCCTTGATCATTTCGGCATAGGTGAAGTCCTCACCGCCGAAGAACTTGTCCATCAGCTCTTCGCTGGTCTCAGCCACGGATTCCTTCAGGGCATCGTTGAACTCGGTAATAACATCTTCCTTGCCCTCGGGAACTTCGATCTCCACACGCTTCAGGTTCTGCATCTCGTATGCGCGCTTGTTGAGCACATCGATAATGCCGGTAACCTTGCGGTTGGCATCCCAAATAGGAACGACCACGGGAGCGACCTTATTGCCGTACTTTTCACGCAGAGCGTTAAAGGTAGCGTTATAGTCGGAGTTGTCCTCGTCTACCTTGGAGATGTAAATGAAGCAGGGCATATTGCGCTCCTGGCAATACTTCCAAGCCTTCTCAGCGCCAACGGTCAGACCGTCCTTGGCAGAGATCACCAGGATGGCAGCATCGGCAGCACGCAGGGCTTCCATAACGGCACCGGAGAAATCGAAGCCGCCGGGAGTATCCAGCAGGTTGATCTTAATGTTCTTATACTCCAGAGGCACCACAGCGGTGGAGATGGAGATATTGCGGCGAATCTCTTCCGGATCGTAGTCGCAGACGGTGTTGCCGTCAGCGTTCTTGCCGATACGGTCGATGGCGCCGGTCATATAAAGCAGGCTCTCGGCCAGGGCAGTCTTGCCGCTGCCGCTATGGCCCAGCAGGCAAATATTGCGGATAGAATTAGCAGTGTACATGGTTGATTTTCTCCTTTCGGGTGGTAGCACCACAATGCATACATTATATATGAAAGGGGCACAGATTTCAATGCTTTATTTTGTCATTTTGCCATAAAGACTGAAGGATTTACATTTTCCACAAAAAACCAGTTTCAAACTTGGTGAAACCGCCAATATTATCCCAGCCAGCCCAAGTACCCAAATACGATACCGGCCACAGCGGACAGGCAAACGAGGATAATGGGATGCACCTTTTTAAATGCCAGTACCACCATGACCGCAAAAATACCCAGGCTGATATAAAATGCCGGGGAGGTAAAAATGCTCCAGGCAAATCCGGTGGGCACAAACACCTCGATCAGCACGCCCAAAATGGCGTTGGCGATCAGACCTACCACCGCAGGCTTCAGTCCGCTCATAGCGCCGCTGACCAGCTTACTGGACTTAAAGCGGTCATAGATCTTTGCCACGATCAGTATCACAATAAAGCTGGGCAGAACCACGCCCATGGTGGCGCAGAAAGAACCCAAAACCGTCATGCCAAAGCCGCCCTTGCTGCCGCCCACTACTGAGCCAACATAGGTTGCCATATTGATAGCAAAGGGGCCGGGGGTGGATTCACTGACTGCCACAAAGTTGGTCAGTGTGGCGGAGGGGATCAGCTCGCCCCAGCGCAGCGCCACCTGTTCCTGTATCATGGGCAGCATGGCATAGCCGCCGCCAAAGGTAACAATGCCGATCATGAAGAAGGTCAAAAACAGTTCAATAAATGCCATTATTTTGCCCTCCTTGCCATGAAGTGAGAGGTGACGATACCGAACACGGCGCAGCCAATGATCACATAGATCACTATACCGCTGAAGATCGCCGTCAATAAGAAGGACGCACCCATAACCACATAGGCCGCCCAGCCCTTGGGGCTTTTGGTGTACATGGTCCACAGCGCCTTTACCAGCAGCGCCAGCACGCCCACACGGATGCCGTTAAAGGCATACTGCACCGCCTGCACATCCTGAAACTGCGCCAGCACGAAGGAAATGGCCAGAATAATCACAAAGCTGGGGATCACCACACCCAGAGTGGCGCAGACAGAGCCCAACACACCGGCTGCCCGGTAGCCCACAAAGGTTGCCGAATTGATGGCAATGGGGCCGGGCGTGGACTCGGCAATGGCCACAATATCCAAAATATCCTCATCGGTGACCCACTTGCGCTTCTCTACCGCCTCCCGCTGGATCAGCGGAATCATGGCGTAGCCACCGCCAAAGGTAAAGGCACCGATCTTAAAAAACGAAGCAAAGATCTGCCAAAGTTTTTTCATTCTCATTCTCCTTTTGCTGTATTTCCCGTATAGAATATACCAAATCAAGGCAAATTGCAACAAAAAATAAAGGCGTGCCGAGGCACGCCTCAGTCTGTCAAAAAACTCTTTTTTGACAGACTGGCAGAGGTCACTAAAGCCGTCAAGACAAGCAACTCGCCCTCGTCGGCGTACAGGTGGTACGGTAGAGGGCGAGTTGCGCAGTAA
>JAZNHQ010000141.1:0-21681 GCA_045577035.1 Faecousia sp.
AGTACGCCGACGATTGGTATACTCAATATCCGTAAAATTCTGCTGTTTTTCCATTTAAAACACCCCTTTTCTCTATTATACCATAAATAGCCTTAGGGTGGTAGAATTAATCAGCGTTTACTGCAGGGGAGGTGGCACGGCAAAGCCGTGACGGAGGGGTTTAAGATATTCTTTGTTCATTCACCCCTCAGTCAGCTATCGCTGACAGCTCCCCTACAAGGGGCGCCTTATTTACAGGGCTTTATTATTCAGGCGTTCGCCGACGGCTCCGCCGGGGTGGATCAGTGCAAACTGCTCTGCCTGGTAGCCGGTCTGCTCGATCATGGCGGCCTGCAGAGCGTGGAAGATCATGCACAGAGCGGTGGTAGAGGTAGTGCCCTGGGCATTCCACTTATCGGTCTCCCGGTTCACATGCTGCTTCAGAACCACATCCGCAGCCTGTGCCAGGGGGGATTCGGTATTCTCGGTAACGGTGATGATCTTGACACCCTTGGCCTTGCAGATATCCACAATGGGCAGCAGCTCCTTGGTCTTGCCGCCGCGGGAGGCAAACACCATCACATCCCCCTCCTGAATAAAGCCGGTGGCACCGTGGACGGCCTCAGCAGGGCTGACAAACCGGGCGGGGCGCTCAATACAGCACATCAGGTGGGCAAAATGCTGGCAGATAATGCCGGAGTGACCGGAGCCGGAAGCACCGATCCGGGGTGCTGCGCACAGCAGCTCCACAGCCTTGGCAAATTGCTCGTCGTCAAAATAGTCCTTCATTTCGTTGATGCAGGCGGCCTCGATATCGTAGGCAGCTTTGGCTGCATCCAGGGCAGCTTGGGAAACCATAAGCGATCCTCCTAAACATAATTTTCCATGATATAAATTTTACTACTTTTTTGCCTGTTTTGCAAGCAATAAAACACAAAAAGCACAATTTCTTTTTTAAGCTGATTTGGAACGAAATAATGTTGACGAAAAGAGTCATGTTTGTTATAATATGTAATTGGAAAACAATAAAAACATGGAAGGAGAAATCATCCTATGACCAATATTAAGGCACCCTTCTTTGAGATCGGCCCCAAGTCCTACCTGTACGGTGACGAGATCCTGGAGCTGGCAAAGGCCGCCGATGCCGCATCCGAAAAGTACGATGTGGACATTATCTTCACCTGCCCTGTGGTGGATATCCGCCGGGTGAAGGAAAACACCAAGCGCATTCATGTTTTCGCTCCTCACATGGATCCCATTCCTGTGGGCCGTGGCCTGGCTGACATTCTGCCTGAAAGCCTGGTAGCTGCCGGTGCTGAGGGCGTTATGCTCAACCATGTGGAGAAGCCCCTGAGCTTCGAGGTTCTGGCTGAGACTATTAAGCGCGCTGAGGAAGTGGGTCTGACCACCATCGTCTGCGCTGACTCCGAGGAGGACGCTTCCAAGATCGCCACTTTGAATCCCGATATCATCGTGGCAGAGCCCTCCGCTCTGATCGGTACCGGCGTCAGCGTTGGCCCCGAGTATGTGGAAGCCGCCACCAAGTGCGTCAAGGATGTGAACCCCAACATTCTGGTACTGACCGCTGCCGGTATCGCCGGTGGTGAGGATGTATACAACACCATCATTGCAGGCGCTGATGCTACCGGTTCTTCTTCCGGTGTTGCCAAGGCTGCTGACCGCCCTGCTATGGTGGACGAGATGATCGCTGCCTGCCGCAAGGCATGGAACGAGCGTCACGCTTAATCCGTTATCCCTAAAATTTACATACAGGAGGAAACTACTAATGGATTTCAAGGTTTATCAGAAAGAAGTTGAGCTGCAGTCCCGGGGTTGGATCCCCACCTTCCATGACATCTCCACCGATGTTATGAAGATCGTTGAGGAGTCCGGCATCAAGAACGGCACCTGCTGCATCGCTTCCCACCACACCACCTGCTCCGTCATGGTTCAGGAGTGCTCCCACGACTTCGACACCTTCGATCTGGAGTACCTGCAGCACGACCTGCTGGACATCATGCGTAAGATGATCCCCGACTTCTCCGAGGAGCATCAGTACCGTCACCCCGGCCCTGTGCACGCACAGTTCGGCCGCTACGTGAACGAGCCCGGCAACTACACCTCCATGAATACCGATGGCCACCTGCGCTCCGTATTCTTCGGCCGCAGCGAGACCATGACCGTTAAGGACGGCAAGCTGGACGGCGGCGAGTTCGCTCACATCTACTTCATCGACTGGGATCACGTTCGTGCCCGTCATCGTCAGGCCAACATCACCGTTATGGGCACCACCGAGGACGTGGGCGACCGCAAGTACAATGGTGGCGAAGTGGTCAACACTCTGCGTAAGTTCACTCCCGAGGAGAAGGCTTACATGGAGCAGTACGACGAGTGGAGAAAGAGATAATCTTTTACCAATCATAAATTATGCGGCTGGGAGTTCCCAGCCGCATTTTTTCTTATAAAAACGCAGCTTTTGATAGTCCAAAAGCTGCGTTTTTTGATTATTCGGGATATACAATTTCTTCTACCGTGGCGGTGTCGCTGACGGTAATTGTGCCTGCGGCATAGACCGTACCACCGGTGATGGCGCCGGAAACCGCTGCCAGCGTACAACCGCTGTTGACACGCACATTGCTGCCGTTCACGCCGGTGCCATTTGTGATAGAGCCGCCCTCCAGGTGGAGCTGTGCGCCGTTTTTCAGCATCACATTTCCTGCGCCCTTATCGTTGCTGCCGCCGGTAATGGTGCCGCCGTACAGGTAGGTGGTACTCCCCTTTTCCAGTACGATGTTACCCGCAATATCCGCAGAGCTGGCATTACCGCCGAAGATCGTGCCTGCGTACATTTTGAAGGTACAGGTACCGGAGGAGCTGCCGGCTCTTGCCACCGTACCGCCGGTGCCGGTGGCCTTGGCGTTGGGTGCGCTCAGATTGCCGCCAAAAAGGTTGAAGCAAGCACCTGAAGCCGTGCCACGCAGATAGAACACCCGGGAATGGTAACCCTTACCGGTGCCGGAGAACAGGTTGGTAATGGCACCTGCATAGTTGCCGTCTTCGTCTGCATGATCGCAGATATTCAGTGTTCCATAGATGTTGAAAATATAGATATTCGCCGTAGTGGTAATGGAATATCCATTGAGGCACAGATTGAGGGTCTGTCCCTCTTCCAGCACGATGGCTGCGTCTAGGGTGATGCTCTCGGTCAGATAATAGTACACACTTCCGTCCAGCACCAGGGAATCCACGCCGGGCCAGGCTGTCCATACCACCTTGCTGCAGGTCGTATGGTCGCCCTTGCTGCCCAGACCGCCGCAGACACAGTGCCAGTGGGCATCGGGATCTGCCGGGGGCTCTTCCTTGGCCTGCAGGGTCAGTTTGCCGTCGGAGAACACCACATCGTAGGTTTCACTACGGAAGAATTCCCGGTTGGCTTCCAGGGTTTCGCCGGTAAAGCTACCGGTTCCCTTTTCCAGCAAAATGCCAATGGACGAGCCATCTGCCAAAGTGCCATCAACGGTCAGGGTCTTGCTGCCAGGCAGATAGATCTGGGTAACTGTGATCGTATCCTGACCGTACAGGGTCACTGCGCCGTTGGCATTGATACAATTGCCCAAATTGCCTGCGCTGCCGCCCACAATGCTGCCGCCGTAGATGTGCAGCTGAGATTTTCCGCTCATTTGGATATTGCCGCCGCTGTTTTCCAGGGAAGTACCGTTTTCGATACTGCCGCCGTACAGATTCAGCACGCCAGTATTGTACAGGTTCAGGTTGCCGCCGCTGCGCTTGGCCACGCCGCCGGTGATCTTGCCGCCGTACATATTCATGGTGCCCTTGTCCACACCGCCGATACCTGCGCCGTTGTCGGAGGTCACGGTCTTTTTGGATGTCAGCGTGCCGCCGTACAGATTGAACACAGCGTTTTCATATACATAGAACACAGATGCCTGTCCGGCGGTGTTGCCGGTGATAACGCCGGTACCCACGCTGTCCATCAGATTCAGATTGCCGTAGACACGGAACACACGAGTAGTGGCGTCAATATTCTTGCCGCACAGGTCAAGGCATACGCTGACGGCATGGTTATCCGCTGCACCTATATAGGCTGTGGCACTGACAGTCACATCCGTATCCAGGTAATAATGGAAGCCGTTTTCCAGGCTAAACTTACCGTCCCAGATATACCAGGGCACATCCTTTTGGCAATGATCACAATAGGCGGTCTTATCCGGCGGTGCCAGGATCACAAGCTTGCCGCCCTGCCAAATGATTTCCGCATCCACAGCCTGGATATAGGTTAGGTTCACTTCCGGGGTTTGTCCGGTGACCGCGCCGCTGCCGGAGGGCAGGTACACGCCGATCCGGGAACCGGCCGCCAGGGCTTCGGCTACTTGCAGGGGGGTATTCAAGTGGATTTCGTCCACCACCACAGCCGCAGTATTGTAGATACTGACCTGGCCGCCGTAGACGCAGTTGCCGGTGGCAGCTGTGCCGCCCAGGATACTGCCGCCGTACAGGTTGATACTTGCCTTGGCATCGGCATTGATATTGCCGCCCTCTTCCTGGGTCTGGCCATCAGAAATCGTACCGCCGTACATATTAAGCACGGATGAATGGTACAGGGTCAGATTGCCGCCGTCCTTTTGGGTGTTGCCGCCCACCAGGCTGCCGCCGTACAGATTGAAGGTGGCCTTTGAGCCTTCGTTCAGACCCAAAGCACCGATGCCGCACTGGGTATTGGCATTTTCGCCGCCCCGGAAGGTACCGCCGTACATATTGAAGGTACCGGCGTCGTACACATAGAAGCCTGTGGCCTGGCCGGTGGCGTTACCGTAGATCACACCGTCGCCCACGCTATCCAGCAGGTTCAGTGTGCCGTAAACGCGGAATGCACGGACGGCTGCACGGATATCATAACCACGCAGATCCAGGGTCACTTCCATATTGGCATTTTCCCCATTGCCGATATAGGCAGTGGAGGACAGGCCCACACTGTGGTTCAGGAAATAGTGTTTGCCGTCTTCGAAGGCGGTGGCGCCGTCCCAACTGTACCAGGTCACATCCTGCTCACACAGCTGACAGTATGCGGTTTCCTCTACCACCTTTTCCGTGCGCTCCACCACATAGATGATGTTGATGCCGCCGGTGGCGTATTTCAGCGCATGGATCTTATCGCCCACCTGCAAGCTGGTCTTCTCTCCCACAAACTCGCCGCTGCCGGTCACATTGTAGACCTTGGTGTAGGCGGTCATGTAGTCTGTGTAGGATTTGCTGCCATCGGGCTCTTTGGCAATGACCGTATTGCCCTTGATGGCGGTTACATAGTCCCAGCTGCAGAACTGGGCACCGCCGTTTACATTGGCGGTCTTGTACATCTTGACGATCACATCGCCGTTGGTCACCAGGCCGAAGCACTTGGTCGCCACCGCATCCAGCTCCGTGATCAATGCTTTACTCTTGGTTTTATAGGTCTTCTGCTGACCGTTTACCGCGAGCACGATCTCATAGTAGCCCTCTTCGTTGGGGGTACGCTTGGTGGTCTTGTTGGCAGAATCATACTGGCGGTTCACATTCCAGTAGATGGGCACATTATAGCTGCGACCCACCACGAAAACATGGGTCACCTCGCCCTGCAGATTCTTAAGCGCATGGATCTTGTCGCCCACCATGAGTGTGGTCTTCTCGCCCACAAAGGAAGAAGTGCTGGAAACATTGTACACGCCGCAGTCCTTGGCCATTTTGCCGATGTAGGTCTGTGCGCCCTTGGTTTCCACATCCACCTCCTGGGCGGTGATAACGCCGTCCTCCAAAGAGGTAACAATGTCATAGCTGCAGAACTGTCTGCCGCCCCAGACCGTACTGGCGGAATAGAAATCCAGAATCTCATCGCCCTCCACCTTCAGGCCGAAACAGCGCACAGCTGTGGCATCAATGGAGCTGACAATGTCTTGATTATTGGTTTTCAGGGTCACCTGCTGGCCGTTATGCGCCAGCTTTATGTAATAGTAACCGTCCGCTGCGGGGGTGCGCTTGGTGGTCTTGGTGGCAGAATTATACTGCCGCTGCACATTGTAGTAGATATCCGCCTCGTAGGTACGGCTGACCACAAACAGATAGCAGATCTCCCCGAATTCATTTCTCAGACCGTGTACCTGGTCATAGAGCCGCAGCTGGGTCGGCTCACCGATGTAATCACCCTTGCCGCTGACATCGTAGACCTTACAATCAGCCGCCATGACGCCCCGGGCAGTGCTGCCCACATTGTTGCCGCTGTACTTTTTGGCACTGAGAATCGAATCGTCAATGTCCATGATATAGTACCAGCTGCCCCAGGATTTTCCGCCGGTCATCTTCTGGGTAGAGCGAACCTCTGTAATATATCCGTTTTCATCAAAGCTCAGACCCATGCATTTTGCCGCCACGCCGTCAATGGCATTGGCAACCTCCTGGTCACGGGTGTACAGGGTCATCTGCTCACCGTTCAGGGAGAATTGATATGCAAACCGTCCCAGCTCGTCCAGCTCACGGGTACTGAGCTTGGTGGTAGAATTGTACTTGCGGGCATGGTTCCAGTACACATCACCCATAATGAAGGGATCTACCGTATATACATGGGACAGGCTGCCGGTTTCGTCCGCAATTGCCAGGATCTTGCTCTTTTCCTTCAGCGTGCCGGGCATGCCGCACAGCAGACTGCCATCCTCATCCACCATGTAGATCTTGGTATCGTCGGTCATGGACAGGGTCTTGGACAGACCGTTGCCGTTGCCCAGGGAGTTACAGAGGATGGTATCGTCCGTAAAGGACTGCACATAATCATCCTCCGCTAAGATGGTGTAGCCTATTTCGTTCACAGGAATGGCTCTGACCACCACGCCGTTTTCGTCAAACTCCAGACCCATGACCTCCATGGTGTCGATATGATTGACGGTCAGCAGATCCGCAACCGTCAGATCCACCTGCTTGCCGTCCACGGCGAAACGGACAACATATTCCCCTTTGCGGGGCAGTCGCTGCTGCTCACTGTCCGCATAAACGAATTTATCCACATTCCAATATAAGGAATTGCGCTCCTGCTGAGGCTCAGCGGCTGTTTTTTCTTCCTGGCCGCTGCATCCGGCCAGTATACACACCACCGCCAGAAGCACCATCAGACATAGCCACAGCGGGCGTTTTATGAAATTATTCCGCGTTTTCATAGCATTTCACCCTCACTGTGCATTTTGATGCATGGCATCCAGCTCCCTCTGCCAGATCTCCATCATGGTGACGATGGTATCCGATGTAAAGCTGCAATTGCCGCTTTCGTAGGAATCGTACTCAGCGCAAACGCCATAGGGAAAATATTTCCAACCACCGTCTGCCAGGCACACAGCAATGGTAATGTCAAAAGCCGAGGCATCCTCCATCTCAAAGCCGGTCTGCGAAAACAACTCACCGGGTGCCACATAAAAGCCCACACTGTTGCCAATGCTGAAGGTTGCCAGCTCCAGCGGCTGGGTTTGTGGCAGCGATGCTCTAGTCTTGATGCCGGTGGCGTGGAAATAGGATGTGATCCCAAATTTCTCGGCATATTCCCGTGTGGCACTGCTTGAGCCGGATTGCTTATAGAAGGCGATCACCTGCAATGCCTCGCCCAGCTTCACATCCTCAGAATGATCCACCTTCGCATCCAGCGTTACGATCCTGCACTGGACAGGGCCGGTCTGCATTTGTGTCATGTTATTTTCTACACAGTCAATGAGATAGCCTGCCAGACGGTAGCCGTATTCCCGATGGTTTTTGTCCACAGAGAAGTTTTGATTCTCCAGCCTGCTTCTTTCATTCTGGTTTCCGCTTGTACCCTGAATGAAGGCACAGTGGACACCCAACTGGTATTCTACAGCCTCCCGGAAAGGTCCTACAAAGTCCGAGGACAGTCCCGTTGCGGAGCTGCCGCCGGTCAGGTGGGGATGGGCCTGAAAACTGGCCAGGAGTACATCCTTGCCCCCCTCCCGGGAGAATTTCAGCACACGCATGGATTCCATGGCCTGTGCCATGGGCTTGGTGGTCTCATCCACCACGGTAGTGCCGAAATTATCGCCAAATATGTTATGAGAGCCGTCGGCGTTTACACTGTAGTAATGTCTGACAAAGGACATTTTCTCCGTCTGCACAGTACCGCCGTACAGCTGGGCGGGCAGGCTGTCCGCAATGGCTGCGGTCGCCGCCTGGGTAAATCGCTGCACCAGCAGTGTCTTGTACCGCGACACACCCTCATGGGAGTCCAGATCCAGGTCAGGGACAGAGTGGGTATGGGAGCAGGAAACAATGATCTGATCCTGGGCAATGCCGGTTTTGGCAGCGATACTCATGCGGATCATTTGCACCAGAGTCTCATCCACACGCATCAGATCGGCAAGCATCAGAAGCATGGTCTGATCGTTTTCGTCGGTGATGGCTATGCAGTCCACATAGATCTCATCCAGCACATCCTGCGTAATACGGGTAGAGGAAGTGCCATAGCCGCCCAGGGGCAGATTCTCCTGCGGGGTGATGCTGGCACGGCCGAAGCCTACCCGAAAGCCCTCACCTGTCACGGTAGCCGCTTCCTTTGTAGGCTCGGTGGTTTCTGTATTCTTTTCAGGCTGGCTGCATCCTGTGATGCTCAGCGCCATGATCAACGCCAAAAGCAAAGCCGCAATTTTCTTCATAAGAATACTCCTCTCCCATTCTATGTATCATTTTTATCTATTATAAAGCAAAACCAAACGCAATTACATAACAATTATTCCTAAAACATATTGCGTTTTGTTCTATTCCGTGTTATATTGGCTTTGAACCGGAGAAAGGAGCGGATATAACCATGAAAGAAGAGATCATTCTGCACCAGGAAAACAGTCTCAGACTGGCCTACGGACGGTTTGAAAAACCGGATACCACCCGTCAGCAGCTGCACATGCACCGCTCCTGCGAGATCCTGTTTCTGACCCAGGTAAAAGGAGTTTTCCATGTGGATGGCAGCGAATACCCTGTTAAACCCGGGGATTTTATCCTCATCCAGCCCGGCGAGACCCACTATATGGAGCTGGACCCCTCTGTTCCCTACGACAGAACGGTGGTTCGCTTCTCTCCGGCACTGTTTGATTCCATGGACCCGGACAGAACTCTGCTGCGCCCCTTCTTTGACCGCCAATCCGGCAAGCGCAATCTCTATCGCCCCACCAAATACGGCAATTCCGACTGGGTGCCTTATATAAAATCCATGCTGTCAGACCACAGCCGCAACAATATTCTTATTAAGCTTCTGAATCTGCTGCAGCAGATCAACCTGTACTATAACCAGCCCTATCCTGATGCGGCCAGGGAGACCCTGGAATACCGGATCATTCAGTATATCAACGAACATCCCCAGGAGAATTTTACCACCCAATCCCTCTGCGCCCGGTTTTTTATCAGCCGTACCCAGCTGTATCAGCGGTTCATCAAAGCCACCGGTACATCTGTGGGTAAGTACATCGCTGCCCGGCGCATGCTCACCGCCCAGCAGCTGATCGCCCAGGGCGGAAAGCCCACAGAGATCTTCACCCAATGCGGCTTTAGGGATTATTCCACTTTCTATAGAGCCTATGTGAAGTACTTTGGCTACAGCCCCACCCGGGAACAGGGTGAAAAAAGAGGTACCGCCGTCATTGGCGATGCCCAGGAAACATAAAAAGCCGCAAAAGCGGCTTTTTTATTATTTATCCCAAATAAAAATCTGTGATCAGCATGACGCAGAAGCCTACCAGCAGAGCGTATGTGGCACCCCGTTCGCTGCCATGGGCATGGGTCTCCGGGATCATTTCGTCACTGATCACATAGAGCATGGTGCCGCCGGCAAAGGCCAGAGCAAAGGGCAAAATGGCCGTGGATACACTGACCGCAAAATAGCCAAGCAGTGTTCCCAAAATCTCCACCACTCCGGTCATAGCTGCACACAAAAATGTACGCTGGGGGCTGATTCCGGCGGCCAGCATGGGGCCAATGATCACCAAGCCCTCCGGTATGTTCTGCAGGGCAATACCGCCTGCCACCGTCAAGGCCTCGGCAGTGTTGCCTGTGCCGAAGCTGACACCGGCTGCAATACCCTCCGGCAGATTATGGATGGCAATGGCCATCACGAACAAAATCACCTTGTTGAGCCGCTCCGTACCGTTGGGGTGGCTCTCCTGATCTACGCCGCTGAGCCGGTGCAGATGGGGCACCAGCCGGTCAAACAGGTTCAGACACAATGCACCGCAGAAAATGCCGGTGACCGCATACACGATCCCCCACTTGCCGCCGTATTCCAAAGACGGCAAAATCAGACCGATCACCGCCGCGGCCATCATGACACCGGCAGCAAAGGACAACACAATATCGCTGAATTTATGGGAAATATTTTTAAACACAAAGCCCAGAACGGAGCCCAGTATGGTAGCACCGCCAACACCCAGGGCAGTTAATAATACAAGCTGCATGGTAAACCTCCTTGCATGATCTCTATATCCATATTATACAGCAAGTTTAATTTGTGTCAATGAATTTGCCCGGAGGAAAAGTCATCCATTGACAGAGTATGGTATAATGTTTTTGGATTTTACAAAAAGGAGAACAGACATGGTTAAAAATGTAACCGACAGCATTATTTATGTGGGTGAGAATGATCACGAGGTTGACCTGTTTGAGGGTCAGTATGTGGTGCCTAACGGCATGGCATACAATTCCTATGTGATCCTGGACGAGAAGATCGCCATCATGGACACCATTGACAAAAGCAAAACTGCCCAGTGGCTGGAAAATCTGAAGCAGGTGCTTGCAGGCCGTACCCCCGACTATCTGGTAGTGCAGCATATGGAGCCTGACCACGCCGCTTCCATCGCCGCTTTCGTTGAAGCTTATCCTAACACCACCGTGGTTGGCAACGCCAAGACCTTCACCATGATCGGTCAGTTCTTCCCCGGTCTGGTGATGGAGAATACCCTGGCCGTCAAGAACGGCGATTCCCTCCCCTTGGGTGTACATACGCTGAACTTCCTGTTTGCGCCCATGGTGCATTGGCCGGAAGTTATGTTAACCTATGAGAGTGCAGAAAAGGTGCTGTTCTCCGCTGACGGCTTCGGCAAGTTCGGCGCACTGGATGCAGACGAGCCCTGGGATTGCGAGGCTCGCCGCTACTATATCGGCATCGTGGGCAAGTACGGCAAGCAGGTGCAGAATGTGCTGAAGGCCGCCGCTACCCTGGACATTGCCACCATCTGCCCCCTGCACGGCCCTGTGCTTACCGAGGATCTGGGGCATTACCTGCACCTGTACGATCTGTGGTCCAGCTACACCCCCGAATCCCAGGGCGTAGTCATTGCCTACACCTCCGTTTACGGTCACACCAAGGCCGCTGTGGAGCTGCTGGCGCAGACTTTGGAGGCCAAGGGCGTGAAGGTTTCCGTGGCAGATCTGGCCCGGGACGACATGGCCGAAGCCGTGGAAGACGCCTTCCGTTACGACCGCTTGGTACTGGCAACTACTACATATAACGGCGATATATTCCCCTTCATGAAAACCTATCTGGACGCTCTGACCGAGCGCAATTTCCAGAAGCGCAAGGTTGCCTTCATCGAGAACGGCTCCTGGGCGCCCACCGCCATGAAGCAGATGCAAAAGCACCTGGAAAACAGCAAGGAACTGACCTATTGCGAAAACAATGTGACCATTCTCTCCGCCCTGAACGAGGATACCAAGGCTAAAATCATTGCTTTGGCAGAGGAATTGGCATAAAAACTACCTGTCATTCTGAGGAGCCTTTTGGCGACGAAGAATCCCCTTCATTGCGCATCGCCATAGGGGATCCTTCGGTTCGCTATCGCTCACTCAGGATGACAGGTTTTTTGGTTTTTAGATTTTGGGGCAGTTTGCAAGGCTTTTGGCGATCTCTTCATCGGTGGGGATATAGTCGCTCATGATGCCGTCATTGAACTTCTGATAGGACATCATATCGAAATAGCCGGTGCCGGTCAATCCGAAGACGATGGTCTTCTCCTCCCCGGTTTCCTTACATTTTAAGGCCTCGTCCATGGCCACACGGATGGCGTGGCTGCTCTCGGGAGCGGGCAGGATGCCCTCCACCTTGGCAAATTCCGTGGCAGCCCGGAAAACAGAGGTCTGCTCCACAGAGGTGGCTTCCATAAGGCCGTCATGGTACAGCTGAGATACCACACTGCTCATACCGTGATACCGCAGACCGCCTGCGTGACTGGCAGAGGGAATAAAGCCGCTGCCCAGAGTGTACATTTTCGCCAGAGGGCAAACCTTGCCTGTATCGCAGTAGTCGTAAACATAGCTGCCCCGGGTCAGCGTGGGACAGGATTTGGGCTCAACAGCAATGAGCCGCACATCCGATTCGCCCCGCAGCTTCTGCCCCACAAAGGGTGCGATCAAGCCGCCCAAATTTGAACCGCCGCCGGCACAGCCGATAATAATATCCGGCTGAATATCGTAAAGATCCAAGGCAGCCTTGGTTTCCAGGCCGATAATGGACTGGTGGAGCATGACTTGATTCAATACGCTGCCCAGCACATAGCGGTAACCCTCCCGGCTGGTGGCAGTCTCCACAGCCTCGGAAATAGCGCAGCCCAAAGAACCGGAAGTACCGGGGAATTGCTCCAAAATCTTCCGACCCACAGCGGTGGTATCCGAAGGAGAGGGCGTTACCTTGGCGCCATAGGTGCGCATGACTTCCCGGCGGTAAGGCTTCATCTCATAGCTGCACTTGACCATGAACACATTGCAGTCCAGGCCCAAATAGGCACAGGCCATGCTCAGTGCTGTGCCCCACTGGCCTGCACCGGTCTCCGTGGTCACGCCCTTCAGACCCTCTTGCTTGGCATAATAGGCCTGGGCAATGGCAGAGTTCAATTTATGGCTGCCGGAGGTGTTATTGCCCTCGAATTTATAGTAGATCTTGGCCGGGGTATCCAATGCCTTTTCCAGGCAATAGGCACGCACCAGAGGAGACGGACGGTACATTTTATAGAAATCCCAGATTTCCTGGGGAATGGGGATCCAAGCATTGGTTTCGTCCAGTTCCTGTCTTGCCAGTTCCCGGCAGAACACCTTGGACAAAGCGTCCTCTGTGATAGGCTGCAGGGTGTTGGGATCCAACAAGGGCGCAGGCTTATTGACCATATCAGCCCGGACATTATACCATGCGGTGGGCATTTGGGACTCTTCCAAATAGATTTTGTAAGGGATTTGCTTGGTTGACATAACTTTTCCTCCTTTATTTGAGAGGGACAAAAAAACATTCCTGTCCCAGAAAAATGCTGGGACAGGAACAATACTCAATTTCCTGCGGTGCCACCCGGCTTGACGCTTTGCGTCCACTTTTACGCGTACCATTATACGCTGACATTTGGTCACGGAGTGCCGCTCCGTCTTCCCTACTGCAATTCAGGTCGCCCTCAGGTGTCCATTCACTTCGCACCGCAATACTGCCTTACACCAACCGGCAGCTCTCTATGCTCTTGGTGCGAAACTACTTACTCACCCTCATCGGTTTCCACCATTAAAACACATTTGTGCGCCGCTGTCAAGCACAAATTCCAATTTATTATATGATCAGTTCACCATTTTGCGCATCCACTTTGACCGTTTGGCCGGGTTTGACCGTGCCGCGCAGAATGGCTCGGCTGAGCTGGGTCTCCACGGTATGCTGCAAATAGCGGCGGATAGGCCGTGCGCCGTATTGGGGATCATAGGCTTCCTCCACGATCAGCTCCTTGGCCTGGGGTGTCAGCTCTACACGGATATCCTGTTCTGCCAGCCGGTGATTCAGCCTGGCGATCTGCAGGTCAATGATTTGCTTCACATCATCCTTGGTCAGCGGCTTATAGAACACAGTCTCATCCAGTCTGTTCAAAAACTCCGGACGGAAGCTGCGGCGCAGCAGCTGCTGTATCATTTCTCTAGCAGAGTCCGCAATGGAGCCATCCTCCCGGATGCCGTCCAGCAGATACTCAGAGCCCAGGTTGGAGGTCAGAATAATGATGGTGTTTTTAAAATCCACCGTTCTGCCCTGGGAATCGGTGATCCGTCCATCATCCAGCACCTGCAGCAGCACATTGAACACATCCGGGTGCGCCTTTTCCACCTCGTCGAACAGCACTACGCAGTAGGGCTTCCGGCGCACAGCCTCTGTCAGCTGGCCGCCCTCTTCATAGCCCACATAGCCGGGAGGCGCTCCGATAAGCCGGGACACGGCGTATTTTTCCATATATTCGGACATATCAATACGGACGATATTATTCTCATCGTCAAAGAGTGCCTGGGCCAAAGCTTTTGCCAGCTCCGTCTTACCCACGCCAGTGGGGCCCAGGAACAGGAACGAACCAATGGGCCGGTTGGGATCCTGGATGCCGGCACGGCTGCGCTGGATGGCATCGGTTACCGCCTGTACGGCTTCATCCTGGCCAATGACACGCTCATGAAGGGTCTCATCCAGCCGCAGCAGCTTATTGAGCTGGCTTTCCACCAGCTTGGACACGGGGATTCCCGTCCAGCGCTCCACGATCTGTGCGATCTCTTCCTCGGTGATCCGATCCCGTAAAATGTGGTCGCCTGTCTTGGATTCCTCCGCCTGCAGCGCTTTTTGTGCCTGGGGCAGCTTGCCGTATTTCAGCTCTGCGGCCTTTTCCAGGTCGTACTGCTGCTCTGCGTCCTGGATCTGCCTGTGCAGCTGCTCCACCTGCTCGCGAAGCTGCCGCACCCGCTGTACCGTGTTCTTCTCGTTATCCCACCGGGTCTTCATGGCATTGAATTCCTCACGGAGCTCCGCCAATTCCTTCTGTAGCTGACCCAGCCGTTTTTGGGATACCGCATCCTCCTCTTTTTTCAGAGCGGCCTCCTCTATCTCCATCTGGATGATCCGCCGGGAAATTTCATCCAGCTCCACAGGCATGGAATCCATCTCTGTACGCACCTGGGCGCAGGCCTCGTCCACCAGGTCGATGGCCTTATCGGGCAGGAAACGGTCGGAAATATAGCGGTTAGACAGCACCGCCGCCGCAATGATGGCAGAATCGGCGATTTTAACGCCATGGAACACCTCGTAGCGCTCCTTCAGGCCACGGAGGATGCCAATGGTATCTTCTACGGTGGGCTCATCCACCATGACCGGCTGGACCCGGCGCTCCAGGGCTGCATCCTTTTCAATATACTGGCGGTATTCATCCAGGGTGGTAGCGCCGATACAGTGCAGCTCTCCTCTGGCAAGCAAAGGCTTCAGCAAATTGCCTGCATCCATGCTGCCCTCGCTCTTGCCCGCACCCACAATGGTATGCAGCTCATCAATGAACAGCAGGATCTTGCCCTCAGACTTGCGGATCTCATCCAGAACCGCCTTCAGCCGTTCCTCGAACTCGCCCCGGTACTTGGCACCGGCGATCAGCGCACCCATATCCAGGGCAAACACGGTCTTATCCTGCAGGCTTCTGGGAACATCCTTCTTCACAATTCGCTGGGCAAGTCCCTCCGCAATGGCAGTTTTGCCCACGCCGGGCTCACCGATCAGCACCGGGTTATTCTTGGTTTTCCGGGACAGGATACGGATCACATTGCGGATCTCCTCATCTCTGCCGATCACCGGATCCATCTTCTGCTCCCGGGCACGCTTTACCAGGTCAGTGCCGTATTTATTCAGCGCATCATAGGTATCCTCCGGATCATCGGTGGTCACCCGCTGACTGCCACGGACGCTCTGCAAGGCCTGTAAACACCGTTCTTTATCAATGCCATAGGTAGAAAACAATTCCTTTACCGCACCCTTTGCGCTGTCCAGCAGGCCCAGGAACAAATGCTCCACGGATACATAGCTGTCCTTCATGGCGCTTGCTGCGGATTGTGCCGCCTGCAGGGCGTTATCTGTTTCCTGGCTGATATAGAACCGGTCGGCCTCCCGGCTGCCGGTAACCTGGGGTAACTTAGCAAGCTGGGCATTGGCTGCCGCCTGCAAACTTTCCGGGCTGATCTCCATTTTCCGCAGCAGTTGCGGGATCAAGCCTCCATCCTGCCCCAATAGACCCAGTAACAGATGGATCTGCTCCAGCTGCTGATGGGAATGAGTTCGTGCCAGTTGCTGTGCCAGCTGCACAGCCTCTATGGACTTTTGGGTGTAGTTTCCAAAGTTCATAAATTACACTCCTTTCGCATTTTAGCACTCTCGCCTTTAGAGTGCTAATTCTCTTTGAGATAAATATACTATATTTTTCGGAAAAGTCAAGTCCTCCATACCCCTATCACAAAAAGTTTATATTTTGTATATGTTGCACAAAAGCAGGCGGGCGTTTTCTACATTTTCGAAGCTAAATATCCAATTTTCTTACTTGCATTTCCAGAGACGGGGTGATATAATAATGACACGAACAAGATTCCTGTTTCTCCTTTTCATTTTCTTATCTCTCTCTTTTCATGGGAACCCCGGTATTGACTGGTCATCAATACCGGGGTTTTCATGTATATTTTACAGCAAAAGAGGTCGCCGGGTGGCGACCTCTTTGTGAATTAATAGTTTTCTGCGTGAACTTCGAAATAAGCCTGGGGATGATCACAGGTGGGGCAGATCTCGGGAGCCTGGGTGCCAACCACGATGTGACCGCAGTTGCGGCACTCCCATACCTTGATCTCGCTCTTGGCGAAGACCTGGGCACCTTCCACATTCTTCAGCAGAGCGCGGTAACGCTCCTCATGGTGCTTCTCGATGGCAGCCACCAGACGGAACTTCTCAGCCAGCTCCGGGAAGCCTTCCTTCTCGGCAGTCTCGGCGAAGCCTGCGTACATATCCGTCCACTCGTAGTTCTCGCCCTCGGCGGCGTGAGCCAGGTTCTCAGCAGTAGAGCCAATGCCCTGCAGCTCCTTAAACCACATCTTTGCGTGTTCCTTTTCGTTGTCTGCGGTCTTCTGGAACAGAGCAGCGATCTGCTCGTAGCCCTCCTTCTTTGCCTTAGATGCAAAGTAGGTATACTTATTTCTCGCCTGGGATTCGCCGGCAAAGGCGGCTTCCAGGTTCTTTTCGGTCTGGGTGCCTGCGTATTTGTTAGCCATAATGGTTTCCTCCTTAAAGTTTGGTTACTTCCAGTATAGCAGAAAATTTACGGTTTGCAAGTGGTAAATACTACAACATTTGAAATTGACAATTAATATGAAAAAGGCTATAGTAGGTTTATGAATCAACAGGAGGATTAGCATATGCAGAATCGAATTGATCAGCTGTTCCAGCTGTGGAAAGACCATGAAGGTGCCGGCGGCCAGGTTCTGGTGACCCATAAGGGCAAAACCATTTTCGAAAAGTGCTACGGCTATGCCAATATTGAGCTGAAAGTCCCCATGTCCCCGGAATCGGTATTCCATGTGGCATCGGTGACCAAGCCCTTCACGGCCATGTGCATCATGATCCTCCACGAGCGGGGTCTTTTGAATGTGAATGACAATGTGCGCAAGTACATCCCCGATCTCATTCAATTCCCCCAGCCTTTGACCATCAAGCAGATGCTGAACCATGTCAGCGGTCTGCGTGAATATTACGACCTGTTTTATTTGAACGGGCGTACCCACGAGGATCACTATGCACAGCATGAGGCACGGGAAATAATTGCCCGGCAGGACAAGCTGAATTTTGAGCCCGGCTCCAAATTCCTGTACACCAATGCCAACTATATGTTCTGCGCCACCATCGTGGAACGGCTGAGCGGAATGACCTTCAACGAATTCTGCAAGGAAAATATCTTCAAGCCCCTGGGTATGGATGTGAGCTTTATCCGGGATAATCCCCGGGTCATTGTCCCCAACAAGGTCAGCTCCTACCATGACAATGGCTACGAGTACACCAACGCCATCCTGACCTTTGGTCTGTACGGCGGCACCAGTCTGCATACCACCTGCCGTGACCTGCAGAAATTTGCGCACCAGTTTATTCAGCCCACCCTTATTTCCCGGGAAACTATGGAGAACATTATGTTTGACATCCCGGAAATTGACGGCAAAAAGGGCAATTACGGCTGCGGCATCCGGATCAACGACCGGTTGGGACACCGCTATATCCACCACGGCGGTGTCAACGCGGGCTACCGCAGTGTCATGCAGGTGTATCCGGAGGATGATCTGATCATTACCGCCTTTACCAACACCTACAACATCCCCATTGAGACCGCTGCCGGTGACATCGCCCGGATCGTGCTGGGTCTGCCGGAGCGTGTCAGAAAAAATCTTGAGCCCTATAAGGAAGAGTCCCCTATTCTGGAGGATGTGGATGGCACCTATTTCTGCGATAAAAACAAGGACCATTGTGATATCTGTGTAAAAGACGGTACTGTGTACTTAGACGGCGTGAAGCTAATTCATCGCAGCGGCAGCCTGTATCAGCAGGGACGCAGAAATATTTGGCTCTCCCTAGGCAAGCAGGTAGTGCTGCAGCAAGATACCTCCATTATGGAACTGCGCAGGATCACCGCCCAGGTCAGCCCGGAATATGCCGAAAGCTGTGTGGGCAGCTACTACTGTGCCGATGCCCAGGGTCAGTTTGACATTGCCTACGAAAACGGAAATCTATGGGTCAAGCATATCCGCTTTGCGCCCCAAAAGCTCACCTGGCTGGAGGGAAATACCTTCTTCTATGGCAGCAAATTCATCACATTCCAGCATGATGAGACCGGCAAGGTCACCGGTTATCTGTATAATTCCGGTCATCTGACGGATGTCTCCTTCCAGAAAATCCGATAATACAGCAAAATCCCCAAGCCCGCAGGCTTGGGGATCTGTTTATTTCTGCTCATCGTCGATTTTTACCAGTCCCGCCACATCGGAGATGGGCAGGCTGAATACGATACCCTGGGCCTTTTTGCCCATGCCCATTTCCTTATAAAGGGCGTTGAGAACCTTGTCCCGGATATCCTTTTCCACCACCATCATGAGAATCTCTTTTTCTGCATGGATGGTAATGCCGAAGAAGGCGGCTTCATTTTCTCTTGCCACGCCGCGGGCATTCAGGATCGTACCGCCCCGGACGCCCTGCTCACGGGCCACATCCATGGCATCCTCCGCATAGCCGGAGTTCACTATGGCAAAAATCACCTCATGGTTATTGGTTGTCAAGGTCAGTCCCTCCCCTGTTTGTTATTGCTCAAAAATTGATACATATTCACGCCGATGATACTGGAAAGGGGTACTGCAAAGGCAATTCCCTTTCCGTTTTTTATGGTTGCAAATTTGGTTTCCAGGCATTTCATGATGGGATCCACCATGTCCTCCCGGACAACGCTGAGAATCACAGCCTTGTGCAGATTCAGTCCCAGCATGCTGACCAGCTCCGAGGTGGCAGTGCCCAGGCCGCCGGTCACCATTTGACAGTTGACTTCAAATCCGCTGAGTACATCCAAATAGAACTCACCCTTGGATCGATCCACCACCGTGAACAGGAGCTTCAATTTCTTGATGGCAGATTCATTGACAGTATTGCCCATAATTTGCTCCTCCTCACATAAAGTTGATGATCTGCTGATCGTCCGCATCCAGAATCCGCTTCATGGCACGGCGTTCCTTCACACGGTTGGAAACGATGGCCTTAAAGCCCAACAGCTGAATGGTGATCAGCGGTGCCATGGCAACCATTGCCACCACACCAAAGGCATCCCGCAGCACCGCATCCGAGCCCTGTGCCACCACACAGGCACCGATGGCGAAGGGCAGAATAAAGCCCGATGTCATAGGCCCGCTGGCAACGCCGCCGGAGTCAAAAGCAATGGCGGTATACACCGGAGGCACGAACAAAGACAGTGCCAGAGAGATAAAGTAGCCGGGAATGATGTAATAAACCAGGGAAAAATCAAACACGATCCGCACCATGGACAGTGCCAGTGCGCTGCCTACGCCGATGCACAGGCCCATGAGCATGGATTTTTTGCGCACATAGCAACCGGTCACATCCTCAACCTGTCCGTTCAGCACATGAATAGCAGGCTCAGCCAGCACCACCAGCACGCCCATGATCAGTCCCAGGGGAATCAGCAGCATTTTATTCATACCCGCCACAGCACTGCCCAGCTTATAGCCAATGGGAGTAAAACCAACCTCCACGGAGGTCAGGAAAATCACCAGGCCAATATAGGTAAAGGCCGCACCGGTGGCGATGCGCAGCAGCTGCCGCTTGGGAAGCTTCAAAAACCACACCTGGCAGATCAGGAAGAACACAACGATCATACCCAGGGCAATGGCCACATTCTTGGCCGTGTGACCCAGTGCGTGCATAAAGCTGCCCACAATATCTTGGCTCACCGCATAAGCAGGGTCAGCATAGGTCAGTTCATTATTGGAGAACACGCCCAGCAGCAAAACAGCCAGAATGGGGCCAATGGAGCAAAGAGCCACCAATCCAAAGCTGTTTTCCTGGGAATGGCGATTACTCAGCACACTGGAAATACCCACGCCCAACGCCATAATAAAGGGAACGGTAATGGGACCGGTGGTCACACCGCCGGAGTCAAATGCCATGGGCAGAAGATCCAGCTGTTCATTGACCGCCAGCAGCAATGCCAGGGCAAACAGCAGCATATAGAAAAGCATCAGAATATTGGACAGTCTGCGCTTAAATACAATACGCAAAATGGCCACCATCAGGAATGCACCCACACCCACGCCAACGGCCACGATCAAAAGCATTCCGTTCATCACAGAGCTGACCTGGTTGGCAAGTACCTGCAGATCCGGTTCTGCAATGGTAATCAGCATACCCAGCACAAAGCACACACTCAGCAGCAGCCAAAGCTTGCGCTGCCGGGAAAGGCCCGCACCCACATGGCTACCCATAGGGGTCATAGCCAGGTCCGCGCCCATATTAAACAGACCGATACCCAGCACCAACAGCACCGCACTGATCGTAAAGGTAATCATTTCGGCACCGGAAAAATCAAACCAGGGCAAAAAGGAAAGCACATACACGATCAATGTGATCGGCAATGCGGAAACCAATGCCTCTAAAATTTTGGAACGCAATTCCTTCAAAAAATCTCACCAGCTTTCATAACTACATACAGAATCATTATACCAGAAAACAGGAAACATTCCAAGCCCAAAATACCGGAAAAATGTAAACTCTCCGTAAAATAATAACTAAATAATTAAAATTTATCGCTCCATTTAACACTGTAATCATTTCGTTGTGTCATTGCGAAACAGCGGCAGGCTGGTGTGGCAATCTGTATTCTAATAGCCTTCCCCTCTGGGGTAATGCTGTCAACTTAAGCAACACACGCTATCGTTTCGATAATTGTAGGGACCGGCGTCCTCGACGGTCCGTAACAAAATCGGGTCTTGATGAGCCGATTTTGTTCTTGTAGGTATACCAACAGGAAAGCTTTTAGGGCATCGAATTCCTAAATCTTTGCGGACTGTCCAGAGGCCAGTCCCTACGAATGCACGCGTAATTTTCTTAAGTTGACAGCATTGCCCTCTGGAGAAGGTGGCACGGCGTAGCCGTGACAGATGAGGCCACAGGGAACCACAATAGAAGTAGCTTTTACTACGGGGATTGCCACGCCAGTGTGCGCACTGGCTCACAATGACGCACTTTTTGAGGTTGTATGTTTAATCTAACAGAACGACAAATTGGAATTTGAAACCCATAATGAGGTAAAAAAATCCTCCAGTCCGGAGACTGGA
>JAZNHQ010000142.1:0-8599 GCA_045577035.1 Faecousia sp.
CCCCGGCGGGCCTTCTTCAATTGTTGCCGCGGCAGACGGGTGTCCCTACAAGGCTATTCGTGCGATAAATATGGGTCGTCTCTTGTGAGACGACCCATAAATACTTATTTCGTTTTTTCCTGCAGTTGGATTTCCGGCTCGAATTCCTTGCGGTTTCTCTCCTGCTCACGCCGTCTGTTATTCTCGTATGTATAGCGGTAGTAGCCGTATTTATACTTATGCTTATAGCGGTACTTCTTGCCGTAGTAGCCGCCTCGCTCCTTACTGCCGCCATTAAGTACAAAGCCCATGAGCTTCACGCCGGAGATCTCCAGCTGCTTCAGACCTCTGGATACAGCCTCCTTCTCCGTTCTGTCCGTACGCACCAGGAACAGTACGCCGTCCAGCATATCTGCCATAACACACACGTCGGCCACAATGGCCACAGGAGGCATGTCGATCATAATATAGTCGTAGCTCTTGGACATTCTGTCCATAAGCTTCTGCATCCGGACACCGCCCAGCAGCTCCGAAGGATTGGGAGGGATCTCGCCGGAGAAGATCACATCTAAATTGGGATAGACCTCCTTGCGGATAGCCTCATCCTCGGTACAAAGACCTGCCAGCACATTGGAAAGACCGGGAGATGCCTTTTCAATGAGCAGTCGAGCCATGGTGGGACGACGCAGGTCACCGTCGATCAGCAGAACCTTCTTGCCGGTTTCCGCAAAGGAAATAGCCAGGTTCAGGATGGTAATACTCTTGCCCTCACCTGCCAGGCCGGAGGTAATGGCAAACTTCTTGCAGCCTTCGCCGGACAGATAGAAACGGATATTGGTACGCAGAGTCTTATAGGCCTCCTGCACATAGAAGTTGCTGTTCTTGCCCAAAATATGCCGGCGCTGATTTACATAGCTCTTGCTGGGATCGGGTTTGCGCTTATTTAACCATTTCATTTCTCCGTCACCTCGCTGACCTCACTGGATTTTTTGGAAGTGTAGGAATAGCCCTTCTCAGACTCCACATCAAAATCGGGGATCACACCCAACACAGGCGCCTGGGAGAGCCGTGCCAGATCCTCTTCACTGCGCACACGCACATCCATGAGCACAGTCAACACGATGAAGCCCAGTGCCAGAAGCATACCGCCTGCCACGCCTAAAACGGCATTGCGCATCACATTGGGAGAGTAAGGCGCACCGGGGACAGTGGCTCTGTCCACCACCTTGGTGGAGCTGCCTTCTACAATGTTGGCCAGGGCAGCAGGTGCCGCATCGGCAATGGCATTGGCGATCACCGCCGCCATCTTCGGATCGGCATGGGAAATGCTGACCTTGAACACTTCGGTCTCATTTACCGCACCGGCAGACATGGAACCGCGGATTGCGCCAGCTGAGAGTCTCTCACCGGTGCTGGCGTACACCGCATCGGATACCTGATTCAGTACCGTGTTGCTCTCCAAAATGGTCACATAGGTGGTAACCAGTCGCTCAGAGGTAGCCAAGTCAGAGGAAGCGATATGGTCGATCTCATTATCGCCCTCCATAAGCTTGGTGGAGTTATTCACATACATGGTAACACTGGCTTGATACATGGGTGTTACAAACTTGGCGGTATAGATATACATAGCCGCGCCAAACACGACCGCTGCCAGGATCACCAGCCAGATTTTGTTTAGTACCGCAAACAATATTTCCTGAAGGTTAATTTCCTTGGTAGTTTCCTTGCTTTTCTCCATGAGTCACACTCCTTAAGTACGGCAGATATGCTTATGCAAAGGGCACACAATGCCCATAGTATTTGATGATATTAATTATAGCACAGGGTGTCAAATCCGTCAACCGATGAAGCAAAAATTATTCCGTAGATTTTTTTGCGGATTTCCATTCACATAACTAGAAAAACGCAGCGGAATATGATATAATTTATTAGTATTTATACAGCGCAACGACACAAACACAAAGGAGATGCGATCATGAAAAAAACCATTACCCTCATTCTCGCCCTTACTCTGATGTTGGGACTTTTTACCGGCTGTGGTGAAAAAGCAAAAGAAACGACTCCCTCTGCCGGTGATACCGCCAACCCCAACGCCGGTGGAAACACAGGGGCCAATACCGGCGATCTGCAAAGCGTCTACGTGCAGCAAACCATGGAGCGCTACGACGAAGACGGCAGATTAGACGATTGCTGGACCAAGGAATACGACGCAAACGGCAACATGATCAAAATGACGGAATCGGGATATATCCACACCTTCACCTATGATGCCAACAACCGTATGACCGACCGGCTCGTCACCCGTGCTGACGGCTCCACCTATCTGCACTATACTTATCAGTACGACGAAAACGGCAATCAGACCCTGCGCACCGAGGATTATTCCGAATACTATTACGAGTATACCTCTACCTACAACGACCAGGGGCTGCGTACCCAGGAAGTCTGCACCCAAAATGGCGAGCACTTCCGCACGGACACCTACAGCTATGACGAACAAGGCCGTGTTGTGGACTATGTTGAGGGAACCATGAGCAGAACCCACTATTTGTACACCGACAACACTACCACAGAGCAGGATGTGAGTGATGACGGCTCCAGAGTCTACGAGTATACAGTCTATACTTATGACGCAAACGGCAAGCTGCTCAAAGAGGAGTTCTTTGCGGACGGCGAGCTGGAGGATTACGACGAGTACACCCGTGATGCCAGCGGAAATGCTCTGGAAAAGCGGAGCTATAGCGTGGATGACGGTGAAGCGGAATTGGACCGCAGGATCGTATATACCTATGACGAAAACGGCAATCTGACAGAAAAGAACATCTATGAAAATGATGCACTTTCACGCAGACTGGTTTACACCTATATCCAGCTGCAGGTAAGCCCCCAGCGCGCTCAGGAAATTATCGCCCAGGCGCAAAAGGACGCCGACTAACCGTAACAATTACAAGGGGGTTGTAAAGAAACCCGAATACTCATTCAGAGTATGCATTGTTAATTAAACTCTTTGCGTCAATGTCATTATAAAAGAAAATCCTGTCATTCTGAGGAGCCGTCCGGCGACGAAGAATCTACGCATTTCGTTGACATTTCAGATCAACTTGGTGCGAAGATCCGACCACACGCTGACGCTTGCTCGGGATGACAGGTTTATTTATTGTCATTGTGCCGTTTAAGGTTAGAATGTGTGCATATCCTCTGAATGAATATGCGTTTCTTTACAGCCCCTTTTTTTATGCAAAAATCAACTTGCGGGAGGCATTTCTGTCTCTCGAGGGACAGGAAACCCGTCCCCTACGAGTAACATGATTGCTTTTGAGAATAATTATCCATTTTGAGACAGCCCTGTTGCTTATGACAGCCAATAACTTTGCAAATTTCCCATGAAAAATAATATTTATACTAGAAAAAGAAAGATGGTTGTGTTATAATTTATTTTGTATATGTATGTGTACTGCATATGTCGCAAGACAGGGTGTCGCAAGACAGGGGACGGTTCTGTGTCCTGTCCGGACGCAGAACCGTCCCCTGTCTTGCAGAACCGTCCCCTGTCTTGCGGAGAAGATTTTGTAAGGAAGGTGAGCAATTGGAAAACTATACCAAGTATGCGCTCAAGGCTGAAGACGAACTCAAAGCATTGCTTTGCGAAAACGACAATATTTTCGTCATTGCCTGCAACAAGTGTTTCAACGTGTTTGAAACCACCGAAAATGCGGATTGTGATGCATTTTTGAAGATTGCCGAGGAAATGGGCAAGACCGTCACCGGCGTGGCTCGTCCGGATTTCCTTTGCAACAAGACCAAGGCTGAAAAGCTGCCCCAGATGGTTCCCGAAGGCACCCAGTGTGTGTTCGTGCTGTCCTGCGGTCTGGGCGTGCAGACTGTGGCCGATGTGCTGAAGCTGCCCGTATTCGCCGCTGCAGATTCTCTGAACTACACCGGCCATCACGGCATGGCGCTGACCAAGAAGGCCTGCGATGCCTGCGCACAGTGCTATCTGAACATCACCGGCGGTATCTGCCCCGTTGTTGACTGCTCCAAGAGCCTGCTCAACGGCCAGTGCGGCGGCGCCAAGAACGGCAAGTGCGAGGTTTCTCCCGATAAGGACTGCGCCTGGGAGAAGATCCAGCAGCGCCTGGAAAAGCAGGGCCGTCTTTCCGAGCTGACTGCCCAGAGCGTACAGCTGCGCGACTACTCCAAGGTCAATTTCAAGGTCATCAACGAATATGTGAAGGCCATCCGCGAGAACCGTTTGGCCGGCTATTACGGCGGCGTCCATCCTTCCGAGCATAAAGAGCCCACCGAGCATCTGCCTTTGGTGCGCTTCCCCGCTCCCAAGGTTGCAGTGTTCCCCATGTCCATGCACCTGGGCGCACCCGCCAATCCTATTGTGGCCGTAGGCGACACCGTGAAGGTGGGCCAAAAGATCGGCGAGGCTGCCGGATTCATTTCCGCACCCATCCATTCTTCCATTAGCGGCAAGGTCATTGCCATTGAGGATCGTCCCCATGCCACCAGAGGCACCTGCCTGTCCGTGGTCGTTGAAAACGACGGTCTGGACACCCTGCACGAATCCGTCAAGCCCAACAAGTCCCTGGACGAGCTGACCGGCGACGAGATCGTGGAGATCGTCAAGGAAGCCGGTATCGTGGGTATGGGCGGCGCAGGCTTCCCCACCTATGTGAAGCTGAAGCCCGGCAAGCCTATCGACGCTGTTTTGCTCAACGGCTGCGAATGTGAACCCATGCTCACCGCCGACCACCGTGTGCTGCTGGAGTATGCCGACGACATTATCTTCGGTCTGAAGGCGATCATGAAGACCGTGAATGCGCCCCGTGGCGTCATCGTCATCGAAGACAACAAGCCCGACGCCATCGAGCTGCTGCAGCAGAAGGTTGCAAACGAGGAAGGCATGGAGGTCTGCGTTGCCAAGACCAAGTACCCCCAGGGCGGCGAAAAAATGCTCATTAAGCGCGTGCTGGGCAAGAGTGTCCCCTCCGGCGGACTGCCTGCAGATGTGGGTGCCTGCGTCAGCAACGTGAGCACCGTCAAGGCTATTTCCGACGCCATTCAGAAGGGCATGCCCCTTACCGAGCGTGTGACCACCGTCACCGGCAAGTACATCCCCAACCCCGGCAACTTCATTGTGAAGATCGGCACCAGTGCCGCTGAGCTGATCGCCCATTGCGGCGGCATCAGCGCCGACAATGTGACCGTAAAGGCCGGCGGTCCCATGATGGGCTTCGTGCAGAACACCACCGACACTCCCATTATGAAGGGCTCCAACGGCATCATCGCCATCGACACCGACTCCACTGAGGCTCAAGAGTGCATCAAGTGCGGCCGCTGCGTGGATGTGTGTCCCATGGAGCTGAAGCCCCTGTATTACACCAAGTTCCTGAATGAGCCTCAGAAGCTGAAGGAACTGAACATTATGGACTGTATGGAGTGCAGATGCTGCGAGTATATCTGCTCCTCCAAGATCCCGCTGGTCAGCGTCATTAAGGCTGGCAAGCTTGCAGTAAGGGAGATGAAGTAATATGTTGATCACAGAACTGAAAGCAAAAGAAACCATCGAAGCGCTGGCTGTGGGCAAGGTATTTATCCTCAACTGCCATGGCTGCAAGGAGGTCCACTTCCCCGAAGCAGAGGCAGAAGCCCTGCAGAAGGAACTGGTAGCCGCCGGTAAAGTGACCGGCATCCTCACCACCGATTACATCTGCAACCCCGAAAATCTGAAGCTGCGTCTTGCCATGCACGAGGCCGAGATTCAGCAGGCTGACACCGTTTTGGTATTCTCCTGCGGCGTAGGCGTTCAGACCGTTTCCGAGTATCTGGACGGCAAGCACGTATGCGCCTGCTGCGACACCTATGCCCTGCCCGGCTACCAGGGCGTGACCCCTCTGGAGTATGACTGCGACCAGTGCGGTCAGTGCTATCTGAACATTACCGGCGGCATCTGCCCCATCACCGCCTGCTCCAAGAGCCTGATCAACGGTCAGTGCGGCGGCGCCAAGAACGGCCGCTGTGAGGTTGACCCCAATATGGAGTGCGGCTGGGAGCGTATCCAGCGCCGCCTTGCCCAGGTGGGCCGCCTGGATGTGCTGAAATGCCCCGTGCAGCTGCGTGATTACGCCACGGACGAAAAAGTTTCCAAATAACCGAGAGGAGTAATACAGATGAGAATTACCGAATTGTTTGATAACGGTCAGTTTGTGGTGACCGCTGAAGTTGGCCCTCCCAAGGGCATCAACGCCGACCACCTGGTGGAAGAAGCCAAGACCCACCTTTCCGGCATTACCGCCGTCAATGTTACCGATAACCAGTCCTCTGTTATGCGTATGGGCAGCCTGCCCGTGTGCGTAGCCATGAAGAATGCGGGTCTGACCCCCATTTTGCAGCTGACCTGCCGTGACCGCAATCGGATCGCGCTGCAGTCCGAGCTGCTGGGTGCCGCTATGCTGGGCATTGACAACATTCTGTGCCTGACCGGCGACCACACCAAGATGGGCGACCATCCCGGCGCGAAGCCTGTGTTTGACCTGGACTCCGTTTCCCTGCTGCACACCGTTTGCCAGCTGGAAAAGGGTGTTGATCTTGCCGGCAATCCTCTGGTAGGCGAGCCTCCCAAATTCGCCAAGGGCGCTGTTGTCTCCCCCTGCTCTGACTCCGTGGACGCACAGCTGGCTAAGATGGAGCGCAAGGTCATGGCCGGTGCGGAATATTTTCAGACCCAGGCAGTGTTTGATTCCGAGCGTTTTATCCAGTTCGCAGAGAAAGCAAAGCAGTTTGGCAAGCCCATTCAGCTGGGTGTGATCATTCCCAAGTCCGCAGGCATGGCTAAGTTCATGAACAACAACGTGGCCGGTGTTCATGTGCCTCAGGACATGATCGACGAGCTGGCTGCCGACAAGGAGAAGGCCAAGGCCGGTATCACCGGCGTGGAGATCGCCGCTCGGATCATCAAGGAATGCAAGCCCTACTGCCAGGGTGTACATATCATGGCTCTGGGTTGGGAATCCAAGGTTCCCGATATCCTGAAGCTGGCAGGTATTTAAATTGAAAACAACCTCCCTTGTTGGTAAGCCAACAAGGGAGGTTATTCTTTTCTGCATATTTCTGTTGAATTTTCGAGACAGGTGTGTTATCATAACTATGCAACACAAACTACATACACACACTAATCAGGGAATGTGTTTTTGCTTTTCGGTAAAAACGCACTCTCCATTTTGTCATTCCCTGTGGTGTGTCAAAGTTTGTGTTGCAGCAAGCGGAGTTATGCGTTTTTCGGTGCGTAGCTTCGGCTGCGCACTTTTTATTTGGAGGGAAATACCGTGCCAGATGAAGAAATTGAAGAAATACTGCTTGCAATGCAAGGAGAGTCAAACTACCAACTCCAGGGGGATCGGGTGCCGAATATTTTTGCAGAGGGCATGCCCTGCGAACAATTATACGAGGAAGTATACAACGCCAACCGCCGTCTCTGCGAACGATTGGGTGGTCTCGACGAGGATAAAGATGTGGAGCTCATTGTCTTCAACCTATTGAAAATTGCAGATATTCAAAGCATTGAGATGTTCCGCTGCGGTTGGAAATTTGCCAAAGAGGGTATAGAACCATAAAAAGGGTCGCCATCGGGCCAATGTCATTAAGTTAAGAAACCTTGTCATTCCGAGACCAGTTCGCAAACTGGTCGTGGGAATCTCCGGAGTAAGATTTAGCACCGGAGATCGCCACACCAGTGTGAGCACTGGTTCGCGATGACGCTTAACTTAATGACATTGGTCCGATGGCGACCCCAACATTTATATTTTACATCATTCGTTCGTTGCAGTCAAGGATTTTTGTCCTTGCTCCGAAACTTTCTGTATTCTGCACAAATACAATGTGTGCATTTTATACAATATTCCATATTGATTTATCGGAAAAGTTGTGTTAGTTTATAGTCAGAAAGGGTGATACCAATGATGAGTTGTGAAACCCCAGCAGTTTAAGTTCTGATTTTAAGAATCTCAAAGCATCAAGCAAAATATGTATTAACCGAGATTCAAGAAAAAAGACTTAAGCTTACAGGCGAAATTTTTCCGCGGTGAAATGTTCCAATACAATAAGTGATTCTCGCTTAGAGAAATGTCGTGATGAAGACGGTTAAGATTTGGATTGAGATGTAGCGGAGCGGATTTCAATTGGAAAGATATTCGTCAATCTGTAGAAAGAAGAGGTTAACCAATGATGTTAGATATCAAGAGTGAACAGAAATGACCCTTGATCGTATGTGTAAAGAAACAACGATCAAGGGTCATTTCTTTTTGCTCTTGGAAGCGCGGGGCGCTTCACCATAAAGCGCACGAACCCTGGGTGGTAATCTTTTTTGCCCTAACCCGCCCGGTAACGCTACCCCTCAAAAAATGCGTCATTGCGAACCAGTGACCGAGTCACTGGTGTGGCAATCTCCAACGTTCGTTTTCGCAAGGAACCACCATAGAAGTAACTTCTACTGCGAAGATTGCCGCGCCAGTGTGCGCACTGGCGCGCAATGACGCACTATCTTAGATTATGCGTAACGGAGCACAAATTGGAATTTCCCTAGGAATAACACTTGCTATTTCGGGGAATTTCT
>JAZNHQ010000143.1:0-7970 GCA_045577035.1 Faecousia sp.
GCCATATAATCAGCGTTTACTGCAGGGGAGGTGCCCCGGAGGGGCGGAGGGGTGTTGTCGAAAACCGCATAAACGTTGGCTTTTTCACCCCTCAGTCGCTTCGCGACAGCTCCCCTACAAGGGGAGCCTTAGAGCGATAAATTGAAATTTGAATTCTAACGGGGGTATCCGTATTTGGACAGCCTCTTTGCAAGGAGTTTTAATCGTGAAAAAATGGCAAAAAATACTGCTGATTACCGGTACACACATTTTGGCAGCGTTGCTGGCGGCGGTGCTGACCTTTGTGCTGTTTCTGCGGCAGACCGGCGGCATGGATAAACTCCAACAGCTGTACATGCTCATTGACAGCCGCTATGTAGGCAAGCTGGACGAGCAGTACCTGTTTGATATGGCGGCTGCCGGCATGGTGGCAGGTACCGGCGATCAATGGAGTTATTATGTCAGTGCTTCCGATATGGAAGCGTTCAATCAGCAAAAGGACAATAAGTATGTGGGTATCGGCATCACCATCACCCTCCGGGAGGATGGAAAGGGCGCGGATATTCTGCGTGTGGAGTCTGGCGGCTCTGCCCAGGAGGCGGGCGTTCTGGCCGGTGATATCCTCTATAAAGTAGAAGGCCAATTGGTAGGAGAGATCGGCGTTGATGCCACCACAGATCTGATTAAAGGCAAGGCCGGCACCCAGGTGCAGCTTACGGTACTGCGCCAGGAGGAAGAGCTGGACTTTACGCTCACCCGCAAGACCATTCAATTGGCGGTGGCCGAAGGACAAATGCTGGAAAACAATGTGGGCTATGTGCGGATCGCCAACTTTAACAGCAATTGCGCCGATCAGACCCTGGCCGCGGTGAAGGAGCTTGTGGAGCAAGGCGCGCAGAGCCTGGTCTTTGATGTGCGCTATAATGGCGGCGGCTATGTGACCGAGATGGTGAAGATTCTGGACTACCTGCTGCCGGAAGGCGATGTGTTTGTCAGCCAATATTACAACGGCGAAAAGTATGTGGAAACCTCCGACGCAGACTGCCTGGAGCTTCCAATGGTGGTGCTGGTCAACGAGAGCAGCTACTCCGCGGCCGAATTCTTCGCGGCTGCCCTGAGGGAATATGATTGGGCCCAGGTGGTCGGTCTGCCCACGGTGGGCAAGAGCTATTTCCAGGAGACCTATTACCTGGCCGACGGCTCTGCGGTGGCGCTGTCTGTGGGCAAGTATTTCACCCCCAAGGGTGTTTGTCTGCAGGATGAGGGCGGCTTGGTTCCCGATGTGGTGATCCAGGTGGACGAGGAAACCGCCTCCGGGATCTACTCCAAAACCCTGCCCCTGGAGGAAGACCCCCAACTGCAGGCAGCATTGGAACTATTGCGGTAAATTCATGTTTATCGTACACCCTTGTAGGGACCGGCGTCCTCGACGGTCCGCAATTACGCACTGCGGTAACGGACCGTCCGGGAGGCCGGTCCCTACAACGCAACGAAACGACAGTGCGATAAATTGAAATTTGAAGATTATGAGTAGTGGCGATATCGGGCGGGTATGGAAAAAAACGATTACCCCCCAGAGAAAATGCGTATTGGGGTGAAGCGCCCTTGCGTTTTAAAAAACCAGGGCGTGTTTGGCAAAACACACCCTGGTTTTTATATTGTTAATCCTAACTCGCCGGGCAGGAATCGGGGACATACATTCTCCGAAGAGGTAATCACAGAGGCCGCCAGGATAGAGCCAATGTCAATGGCCTCCGGCAGGCTCTTGCCATAGGTCATGCCGATGGCCACACCGGCGCAGAAGGCATCACCGGCACCGGTGGTATCCTTCACGATCACATTTCTGGCAGGGCATACGCCCTTGTTGCCATCACGGTCGGCATACACCGCACCCTGGGCGCCCATGGTCACCACCATGGCGGGGATCTGTGCGCCAACCACCTTGGCCTGCAGAATATCCCGCATTTGCTCCGGCGTTCTGTCAGAGTAATCGTCAATGAACAGCAGACCCGCCTCCTGCTGGTTGCAGATAAAGCAGTCAAAGCGCTTCAAAAAGTCTCTGCGCTTGGCGGCAATGCTCATGTTGGACACTACGCCGAAAACCTTGATCTTATGGGCTTCTGCCAGCTCCAGGATCCTCTTTACCAGTTCCTTGTCCATATCCACCTCCAGCACAACGGAGGTTGCCTTGCTGAAGATCTCGTCACCCTTTTCGTTCAGAAGATCCAAAATGGGCATCAGATTGGGACGGCAGGAAATAGAGCCTGCCACATCGCCGTGGTTGTCAAACACAGCCAGCCAGGTGCCCATGCCGCCGGGAACGGTCTGCACATACTGGGTATCCACCTTGTGCTTGTTCAGCTTATGCACCACATCCCGACCCATGGGAGTATCGTCCACAATGCCCAGGTACATGGGCTGCAGCTCCACATTGGCAATGTCCTCAACCACATTTCGGGCAACGCCGCCGTGCAGATATTCCACCCGACCCACATTTCTGCCGGTGGGGATGTAGGTATCCTCCGGGAAACCCTTGATGTCCACAAAGGTGGCGCCGATCACAAGAATGCTCATAGTATCTCTCCTTTTTTGCCCCATTATAGCAAGCTATACGCCATAATGCAATTGGTTTTTTCGGTATCCGGTATGCTGTGGTCGAAAAGTGTCGAATGAATGAGGGCCGCCAAATATAGACAAATTCTGACAACTGTGAGATAATCAAGGCAAATTCAGGGAGGGCTCACGGTGAATGTAGATCTATTTTTAAAGCGGGTGGTGTTCATGGCCAAAAACTTTGGGGATTATGATTTGAAAGATATTGTAAAGCTCTGTCTCATGGATATTGATATGGCCACCGATCTGGATGGCTTCAAATATCTTATCAGCAGTATCATCTTTCTCTATCATAACCCGGAAGCAATGGTCACAAAACATATTTATCCCGCAGTGGCCAAGGAATTTGGCTGTCGGCCTACGGATGTGGAGGTATCCATTCGTCGGGCGATTTATGCAACATGGAGGCGCCGCAATGAGAAATGGCTTAACTATTTTTCTGAGACCAGGCGCTTGACGAACAGCGAGTTTATCAGTACTATGGTGCAGGTGCTGAAATTCTGGGAGAAATGCAGAAACAGCCTAGTTGCGGAAGGAGTTGGAGAGCGTGACTAATTGGGAAAGCATGAGTTCGCAGGAACTGAAAGAACGCTTGAAGACGGAGCTTGCCCCGGATGCGCCGGATCGTGAAACGGTAATGGCCATTATGGATGAGCTGGAAAAGCGGGAGCCTGTCAAGGAGATTCCCGTGGAAGTGCTGGCCCAATGGGAAGCGATCAAAACCGGGAAGAAAGCGAAACCGACCCGGTGGAAGCCTGTGTGGAAAGCTGCCATAGCCGCGGTGTTGGCGATTGCCTTGCTGGGCATCGTGCCGACTGCAATGGGTAAGGGCAATATTTTCCAGGCCATCAGCCGCTGGACAAAGGATCTGTTCTGTTTTGGGGAAACGGAAAGCACAGAGTTTGTGCTCCAAACCGATCACCCCGGGCTGCAGGAGCTGTACGATACGGTAACGGAGCTTGGAGTCACAGAGAATGTGGTACCCACCTGGCTGCCTGAGGGGTATGAGACGCAAACGATCGAGCAGGTATCGTCTCCAAATCGTATCACCATTTGTGGTATATTCACCAATGGGACAAAAGACATACAAATATCAATTTCTATTCGCAATGAGCAAACGGAAAGAGAGTACCAAAAGGATGATGCAACTGTTGAAATACTGGAATATGCCGGTATTAAGACATATGTCATCACAAATAATGAAAGGTACTGCGCTATGTGGCAGAGGAATAATGTTGAAGCAACAATTAGTGTGGATGCAAAGGAAGATTTGTACAAAATAATTGATTCTATATACTGGAGTGAAAAATAATGAAAACCCTTACCAAAGGCATAAGCTTGATTTTAATAGTATCCCTGCTTTGTACAGTGCCGGTTGCCGCAGAGGAAGCTGTGGCTCCCTGCGCAAGCGATTATATTGCCTTTACAGAAACATATTTATATGAGATAGACGGCAATCGGTTTGGCGTATGGTTTGAGATAATGGCAACAGGCACCATGGACGAGTTGGGTGTTAGCTCCGTTATTATGCAGAAATCCTCTGATGGTGTAACCTGGAGAAATATCAAGACCTTTTCTCCCGAAAACTATTCCCAGATGATCAGCGAGAATGATACCTACCACGCGGCTGGCCTGCCCTATACCGGAACCTATAACTATTACTATAGAGCCTATGTAAAGTTCTATGCCAAGAAGGATAATGGTACAGGTTATTATTTCATGTACACAGATGTGCTTCATCTGCAAGTCAAATAATTGAATACTTCGATCTCCATAGAAAAAATGGCAACGGAAATCCCGTTGCCATTTTTGATACCCAAAGCTGTAGAGGCGGTTATCAACCGCCCGCCAAAAGGCCGGCTAGTGAGTAAGTTTATGACTCGGCGGCAGAAACGACAGGCGCTGGCCGGTGCAAATACCATTGACAATTTGGTGCGGCTTTATCAACTGAAAGAGAAAGGCATTCTAACATCAGAAGAATTTGCGGATCTGAAAGAAAAGATGATGGCAAGGATATAAAATTCCGGCAGGACATGCTTGTGTCCTGCCGGTCTGCCGTTCTTAAATCAATATTCCGTTACAATGGTCGATTTCGTGCTGGATGATTTGTGCTGTCCAACCGGGAAAGGTTTTGATGCGGGTTTGAAACAGTTCGTTTTGCCATTGCACCTTGATGGTTTGATACCGCTTGCAGGGACGGGGTTCGCCCAGCAGAGAAAGACAACCCTCCGTAGTATCATAGGCTCCGGACATCTTGAGAATTTGGGGATTGAACATGGTCATGTATGCCCCTTGATTGTCAAACACAATGATTCTTTTATGCACTCCGATCATGTTGGCCGCCATGCCTACACACGCATCGCAGTTGGCAGTAAGGGTGTCCAATAGATCCCGGGCCACCTGCAGATCCTCTTTGGTTGCCGGTTCTGAGGGAATGCCCAACAGAATGGGATCGTGTACGACCGTTTTTACCATAAGAAACCTCTCCATAATGCGTTGTTTCCACCATTATACCCCCGGTTTGCCACAATATCAAGTGAACAATTGACACATTCCCAAAAACCAATCAACAAAATTACTAATAAATATGGCGTCTACGAATATGAAATTCATAAGTGGCAATTCCACATCCAACATTTATGCCGTAATTGACAGGGATCTGCAAAGCAATGAAAGGAATTTTATTTCTAACATTTTGTATATTATCTCTAATTTTAATTGAAAATATATGACTGTATAATTGAAATAGTACAAAAATAAAAGGGGAATAGTCATAAATTTAGAAATAGGAGGAATTTATTTATGAAGAAAAGAAGCTTTTTGATTCTTGTCGCTGTGATTGTGCTACTGAGCGCATTTGCAGTAAGTGCTGTAGCTGCTGACGATACAGCTGTGGCACTTGCAGATGTCTATGTAGCCACTACCGGTGATGACACCAATGCCGGTACAGCGGAAGCACCGGTTCTTAGCCTGAACAAAGCTTTGGAGCTGGTACAAAACGGTGGCACGGTCCACATTGTGGACAGCTACACTGCACCTTCCGGTTTTGTATGGGACAGCCATAATAAGGATGTTACCATTACCGGCGGTAAGCTGGATCTGTCCCAGGGCTACACCGCTGCTACCGAGGGTACTGTGACCATCAACTGCTATTATCAGGGTGACGCAGTTACTTATGATAATCTGGAGTTGGTCCTGGTGGACGGCGGCTACTACTTCGCCAACGGCCACCGTCTGCAGGTGAACGAGAATGTGATAATTACCTGCAATGACATTCAGCTCTTTGGCGGCGGACACAGAAGCGCAGTCAGCAGCACCAATGTGAAGCTGTTGGGCGGCAACTATTTGTGTTCCAGTGCATATGCCAGCATTTACGGCGGTGGCTATAAGGCCAACGTGAACGGCGACATCAATCTATATGCGGGGAATATTAACTCTCAGTACACGGTTTCTCACAATGGCAAGACCCGTCTGTACGGCGGTGGCTCCAACTGCAGCGTTACCGGTGATATCAACCTGACCGTTGCCGGTGCCAATGTGGACCGTATCTATGGCGTCAGCCACAATGCCGCCACGGTTTCCGGTAATGTGAATGTGCTCATGTCCGGCGGCAGTGCTTACAGCCTGTACGGCGGCGGCAGCAGTGCAACCGTTTCCGGTGATATTAACCTGACCATGGCTGGCGGTACCGTTGCCCAGGCCTTTGGCGCAAACGAGGGCGCAAACCATCAGGGCAATGTAAATGTCATGCTGAAGGGCGGCACCATTACCCGCCGTTTCTTTGGTGGCTGCTATAATAACTATGAGATCTTAAGCGGCTATACCGGAACGACCCATGTGACCGGCAATATTGATGTTTTCCTCTATGAGGCCATGAATTTGGCATGGAATACCTCTGAGGACGATTGCGGTTTCTATGCCCACAGCCGCTACACCCCTCTGTTTGACGACGAGGTTACTGCGATTTACTACATGAACGCTGCAGCCCAGACCAAGCATGCAAGCAATCTGGGCTCCCAGAACTCCGGCATGAATATGACAATGGGTTCTTCTACTGCTGCGGCAGACAGCATTTCCATGCTGCCCACCCAGGTGGAAAAGTGGAATGTGGTTTTGGACGACCACATTGGTGCGCATTTCTATCTGGACCTTGCCGAAGATGTTCAAGAAGCTGTTTTGGATGTCACCGTTGACGGTGAGACCAAAAGCTATGATCTGACCCAGCAGGAGCGCAACGAGGAGGGCTTGTACCAGGTTGCTGTCCAGATGGCTGCGGCACAGATGACCGAGCAGATTACCCTTCAGCTTGTGGCTGACGGTACCACATACGAGCCTGTTTCCTATACGATTGCTCAGTATGCCGATACCATTTTGCAGGGTAGCTATTCCGATGAAACCAAGGCACTGGTTAAGCATATGCTCAATTACGGCACTGCTGCCCAGGTGTATTTCGATGTGAACACCGACAATAAGGCAAATGCAGGCCATGAAATGGAATATACCGCACAGCTTCCTGAAGGATATGACACCATAGCAGTAAACGGTGCGCTCAGCGGCGTGCAATTCCATGGTGCAGCGCTGGTATTTGAAAACCAGATTGCCTTGCGTTACTACTTTACCGCTGACAGCATTGAGGGTGTGACCTTCCAGGTGAATGGCCATGATTGCATCATTGATCAAAAGAACAATATGTTCTATGCGGAAGTGTCCGGCATCAATCCCTATGACTATGCAGATAACTATGTTCTCACTGCCCAAAAGGGTGAGGAAACTCTGGAAGCTTCCTATTGCCCCATGCATTACATCGTTCGCATGAGCCAAAAGGGCAGCGATAAGGCAAAGGCTCTGGTGAATGCCTTGTATGGCTATCATGAAGCAGCGGTTGCTTATGTGGATAGCCGCAACGCATACATTGAACTGCCTGCAGTAGACGGCGGTACGGTTACAGCCGGTAAAACAGCTTACCTTTTGGGCGAAACCATTACCATTACCGCAACCCCTGATACAAACTACTACCTGACCTCTCTGACCATCAAGAAGGATGGCGTGGCAGTAGAGTCCTTTGAAATTGCTCAGGAGGGCGGCGACTATACCTATACCACCGACCAGGCCGGTACATATACTGTGGAAGCCACCTTTGTGTGCGATACAGTCATCAATGCTACTGATGCAGACAATATCCTGTGGAGCGCAGCCGTGAAGCATACGGAAGGTGCTGCTTACATAGAGCGTGGCGCTACCACTGGCCTGTACGCAGACGCTCCCCAGATCGACAACCTGCTGGATGTGGCTCCCGGAAAGTTTAATGCATCCGGTACCGAATGGCCCTGGATGTCCTATAAGATCAGCGTACCTGCTGATGGCACCTACAAGCTGGG
>JAZNHQ010000144.1:0-2142 GCA_045577035.1 Faecousia sp.
GGCTCGGGGGGACGCTTACCACGGACTTCAGCGGCAAACTGGCCAACAACCTGCTTGTCGATACCGTGGATAATGATCTTGTTAGGACCGGGAACCTCAACAGTGATGCCGGGGATCTCTTCCATGATGACCTCATGGGAGTAGCCCAGACGCATGACCAGCTTGTTCTCCTTCTTCTCAACACGGTAGCCAACACCGTTGACGTCCAGCTCCTTCTTGTAGCCGTTGGCCACGCCCTCGACCATGTTGTTCAGCAGGGTACGGGTCAGGCCGTGCAGGCTCTTGTGCAGGTGCTCTTCGTCGGGACGGTCAACGACGATCACGTTGCCATCCTGCTTCAGGATCATGTCGGGATGGAAGCCGTAGGTCAGCTCACCCTTGGGTCCCTTAACGGTAACCACATTGCCGTCGGCGATGGAAACCGTAACATTTGCCGGAACGATAACCGGCTTCTTACCAATTCTAGACATTCCGTTTTCCTCCTTACCAGACAAAGGCCAGGACTTCGCCGCCAACGTGCAGCTCGCGAGCCTTCTTGTCGGTCATAACACCCTTGGAAGTGGAAACGATGGCAATACCCAGGCCCCTCAGGACGCGGGGCATCTCCTCAGCACCGGCGTAAACGCGCAGGCCGGGCTTGGAAACGCGGCGCAGACCGGTAATGACCTGCTGCTTCTTTGCCAGGTACTTCAGGGTGATGTGGATGACGCCCTGGTTGCCGTTATCCTGAACGGTGTAGGACTTGATGTAGCCCTCGTCCAGCAGGATCTGAGCAATGGCCTTCTTCAGGTTGGAAGCAGGAACATCCACAGTGTCGTGCTTTGCAGAGTTTGCGTTCCGGATACGGGTCAGCATATCTGCTACGGGATCGGTGATTTGCATGTTAATATCCTCCTTTTAGAAGTTACGGGCTTAACCCGTTGAGACCCGGGGGTATCCGGGGAATGCGCTCCGCATGAAGCAGAGCCATCTTCCCAGGACTTCCCGAATCATTTTTACATTATTTTCAGACCGAGGTACAGTTAGTTGTACCAAACCATATCTGTTTGATCCGCACGGGATCACTTTGCAAATTTAAAGATTTGCGCTCTTTTCGGGGCGGCTGATAAAGCGGGATGCGCATTCTCAGCGAGAGATTTCGCCGCAGATCAAGCTGTGGAAACCGAAATCATACTTTGTGTATTACGAGGTTTACACGGTGCAGAGCTGGGGTGGAAGATCCGCTGTGAAGGTGCAGAACGATTTGGAAGCTGCCCCTTTAAATTTACCAGCTGGCCTTGCGCACACCGGGGATCTGGCCCTTGTAAGCCAGCTCGCGGAAGCAGATACGGCACACGCCGTAGTCGCGCAGGTAAGCGTGGGGTCTGCCGCAGATCTTGCAGCGGTTGTAGCGGCGGGTAGAGAACTTAGCCTCAGCCTGCTGCTTCAGAATCATAGACTTCTTTGCCATTGAACTTTCCTCCTAATCAAGCGTGGAAGGGTGCGCCCAGCTGGGTCAGCAGTTCCTTAGCTTCCTCATCGGTAGTAGCGGTGGTGCAGATGCAAATGTTCATACCACGGATCTTGTCTACCTTATCGTACTCGATCTCAGGGAAGATCAGCTGTTCCTTCAGACCGAAGGCATAGTTGCCACGGCCGTCGAAGGAGTTGGGGTTGATGCCACGGAAGTCACGGACACGGGGCAGCGCAATGCTGAACAGACGGTCCAGGAACTCGTACATCTTCTCGCCGCGCAGGGTAACAACCACGCCGACGGTTTCGCCTTCACGGAGCTTGAAGTTAGCAACGGACTTGCGGGCCTTACGGGTCACGGGCTTCTGGCCGGTGATGGTGGCGATGTCCTTGCAGATAGCTTCAATTTCCTTGGCGTTGTTCTTGCTCTCGCCGCAGCCAACGTTCACGATGACCTTGGACAGCTTGGGGATCTGCATAACGCTCTTGTAGCCGAACTTCTTATTCAGGGCAGGAGCGATCTCGTTAACATACAGTTCTTTCATTCTGCTAGCCATGATTTAACTCCTCCCTTTCTTAGATTTCGGCGCCGCACTTACGGCAGATGCGGGTCTTCTTGCCATCTTCGACCTTGAAGCCTACGCGAACGCCCTTCTCACACTTGGGGCAGTACAGCGCGACCTTGCAGGC